>CAZKKX010000017.1:0-26527 GCA_964553505.1 uncultured Eubacteriales bacterium
AAATAAACTGCATAACAGAAAACATAGTATGAAAGCACTTAATAATATTATTCAAATAATCGCTACTACCAGTCCCCATATAAAATATTCCGAGCTATAAAAAAAGGCTGCTATGGGAAGTGAAATACCGCCAATTATAGCACCCAAAGAAACATACCTTGTGAAAATAATAATAACTAAACCGGTAAGAATACATATCCCCGCTAACTCAGGTGCTAACACAATCACTGCGCCCATTCCTGTCGCAATGCCCTTTCCCCCACGAAATTCGAAAACCGCAGGCCAAATATGACCGATGAATGCAGCAAGTCCACATAACATGGCTAAGTATTCTCCACCAAAAAATCTTCCTAATAGAACGGCTAAAACACCTTTTAGCACATCACCTGCCAAAGTAGCAACTGCCGCTTTTTTCCCTATCGTTCTCAATACATTGGTTGTTCCTGCATTCCCGCTACCATGATCTCTTATATCAATTCCGGCTGCAATTCTGCCAATAAGAATGGATGAAGAGATGTTTCCGATTAAATAGCATATCGCAACTAATAGTATGTCAATAAACACCTTTCTCCCCCTTTTCCCTATATACAATTTTAATGGAAGTTCCTTCAAACCCAAAGCCTTCTCTAATCTTATTCTCTAAATATCGCGAATAAGAAAAATGCGTTAATTCCCTATTGTTGATAAAAAAAGCAAATAGAGGCGGTTTTACGCCCACCTGAGAAGCATAATACAATTTTAACCGTTTTCCCTTGTCGGAAGGAGGCTGCTTCATCATAACCGCATCTGAAATAAGATCATTCAATTGCCCGGTAGATACCCGCATTGCACATTGATTGGAAACATGCTTAATCAAAGGAAGTATCCTGCTCAATCTTTGTTTTGTAATAACTGAAATAAAAAGAATAGGAGCATAAAGCATAAATGAAAGTTCATTTTTTATCTCTTTAGTAAAATTATTAATCGTCCCGGTCTCCTTATCTATTAAATCCCATTTATTTACCACAATAATGATACCTTTTCCTGCCTCATGTGCAATCCCTGCAATTTTTTTATCTTGTTCCGTCACACCGTGTTCTGCATCAATTATCAACAAACATACATCTGCTCGTTCAATGGCGCTCACCGCTCTTAAAACACTATATCTTTCTATATTCTCAGAAATTTTGCTTTTTCTTCTGATCCCGGCAGTATCGATAAAAATGTATTTATCATCACCTTCTTCAAAGGGAGTATCGATGGAATCTCTTGTAGTCCCCGGGATATCACTTACAATGACTCTTTCTTCTCCTAAAATTGCATTAATCAACGAAGATTTGCCTACATTCGGTTTTCCGATTACTGCAATTCTAATAGAATCATCTTCTTTATCCAAATTTTCTTCCCTCGGAAAGCGATTCACGATTTCATCCAGTAAATCTCCTAAATTCAGCATATTCGATGCAGAAATCGGAATAGGTTCTCCCAGTCCTAATTCAAAAAAGTCATAATAATTATCCGGAATATCCTTTCCATCAACCTTATTCACCACGAGAAGAACTTCTTTCCCTGTCTTCATCAGCATAGAAGCCACTTCTTTATCGGCAGAAGTAATTCCCTCTCTGCCATCGACCATAAAAACAATAACATGTGCCATTTCCATGGCCATCCGGGCTTGCTCCCTCATCTGGGTCAATATAATATCGGTAGCAACCGGCTCTATCCCACCTGTATCAATTAAGATAAAAGGAACACCGTTCCATTCCGCTTCTGCATAAATACGGTCCCTCGTAACCCCCGGAGTATCTTCTACAATAGCAATTCTCTTACCAACAATTTTATTGAAAAAAGTAGACTTACCGACATTAGGTCTGCCTACGACTGCAACAATAGGTTTGCTCATTTTTTCTACTCTCATCTTTCATCTTTAAATAGGTTCATAATTTCTATTTTTTATATTTTGATAAAGATTTTGTGAAGCAAAATCCTCAGTAACTCTTATCTTTTATTTATTATCTTTTTCTCTCTACTCTCTCTAACCTCTACCTCTAACCTGATGTTATCATTTTTCCTAATTCTTTTCAATAAATATGATTTCTATCTTCTTCTCCTTTAGTCTCACCACATAAAAACAAAAAATTCTTCTGCAAAAATTTGGGATTTAATTATTCATTAAATTTTATAACCATTCCGGCTCCTACTTCAATAACAGGTATTTCCTTGCCAATGGCTATTTTAGATTTCAGGTCTGTACAGTGACATGCATGCAACTGTTTAACATTAGAATCCTTCAGATACCGAATGGTTTTGTTTAACCTTTCGGAAGGCGGATTCTGCAGATGCAATCCTCCGATAATATCGATGATCCTGTCATCTTCGCATACTTTCTTTGCATATGAACAAATGTTGCATATACCTGAGTGAGAGCAACCGGTAATAATAACCAACCCTTTATGGGATTTATATACCAAAGCGGTATCGTCTAAAAGAATATCATCAACTTCGCGTTCATTCACAGTGGTTTTCGCAGGATTTTCAACTTTTTCATAATCATTTTGTCTTTCAATTTCGCCAAGAAAAACCAATCGTTCTGTTATATGAACAGGAGTTGTGGATTTTATCACTTTAAAATGGTGATTGAGTTCTTTTTCAGAAATCATCATGCCTATATTTCCAATCTTTGAATCTATTTTAGGAATTAACGCATAAGGATGCATTCTTAAAATAGGCTTTTTTAGCTTTAGGTCTTCATCTTTTTTCTCCATGATATATTTAATGTAAGGTATCAATCCCATAGTATGATCATTATGACCGTGTGAAATAAGCAATTCATCAATATCTAATAAATTAATATTCATCTTTGCCGCATTCTTTAAAAATACATCAGAATAGCCCGTATCCAGAAGGATTTTTTTGTTTTCTGCTTCTATCAAAACTGAAAGCGCCGGTTCTCCTAAATAAAATCTGTCCACAATCGTATTGTTATCGACTAAAATAGTCAGTTTCATCTTTTCCATCCCCTATAGTTGATTTATAATTCATAATTCATATTCCATAATCCATAATCCAAACCTTTAGTTTTCTCCTTTTTCATAAGGTTGACCGTCTGCAGCAGGAGCTGTCGCCTTACCTACAACACCAATCAAAGCCAGAATAGTAGCGACATACGGTAGCATATGCATGAATTCTGTAGGAATTTTGATGCCCAACATAGATCCTTGTATCGATAAAGCTTCTGCCAGTCCAAAAAATAGGCAAGCAAGCAATGCTCCTATAGGATGCCATTTCCCAAAAACCATAGCAGCAAGAGCAATGAACCCCTTTCCGGACACCATATGCTCACGAAATATAGCTGTGTATCCAACTGTAAGACTTGCCCCGGCTATTCCTGCAAGAGCTCCTGAAATTAGTACACATATGTACCTGATTTTATAAACATTTACACCTACCGTATCAGCCGCTTTAGGATGCTCTCCGACAGCTCTTACTCTTAACCCAAAAGGCGTTTTAAAAAGAACATAATATGACAGTCCCACCATAAAAAAAGCCAGATATACAAAAGGAGTCAATCCTGAGAAAAAAGATTTTCCTATAACAGGAATATTTTCTAAAAAGGCAAATAACTTCGGATTGCTAGTCAATGCATTTGTAATTGCATCCGTCTGCCCAAATCTTTTATAAATGATTTGAAGCAGATAGGAAGTCAGCCCCACTGCCAATATATTTATGGCGGTGCCCATAACTACTTGATTGCCCTGCAAATGAATTGATACAATTCCCAGCAATAATGCTGTAAGCATTCCTGCCAGAATGGCTGCAATAACGCCTATCCAAGGGCTTCCTGTAACATCTGCAAAAAGAATAGAGAAAAAAGCACCCATTACCATAATGCCTTCCAAGGCAATATTTACAACTCCCGACCTTTCGGAAAAAGTTCCTCCAAGAGCCGAAAAAATAAGTGGTGTAGCCAACCTTAAGGCAGAGGCCAGAATTGGCAGAACAATAATCCACATTTACCGCACCTCCTCCTTCTTGCTTATATTTTGTAAAAGATTTTTTTCTTTTGCCTCTTTTTCTTTTTTCTTTTTGTAAATTATTTTTATAATATACTGACTGGCAATAAAAACAATTATAACACCCTGTATAATGGCAATTACTTCCTTAGGAATACCTTCTAACTGCATTCTTCTCGCACCATTAGATAATATACCAAACAGAAAAGAACTGGCAATAATACCGATAGGATGCAATCCTCCTACCAGCCCTACCGCTATGCCGTCAAACCCGTATCCCGGAGTTGTTGAAGACTGAGCAACGTAATATGTAATGCCCATTACATTTACGGCTCCCGCCAAACCTGCTACAGCACCCGAGATACCCATAGCCATAATAATATTCCTGGATTTCTTAATACCTCCGTATTCTGCAGCATCCGGACTTTGACCACCGGAACGCAATTCATATCCAAGGGTTGTCTTGAATAAAAGAATATACATGAAAATTGCACATGCAATCGCAATAAAAATACCTGTATGAACACTTGACCTCCCAAATATCTCAAATACATCCTTTAATTTCGTCAAACGTGCTGTGTCAGGCAGAGAAACAGTGTGAGCTTCAGCCTTGGTCCCTAACAAAATCTGAGGATTCATAACCGCTCTGACAATATAGTTTACGAAATATAGCGCCGTATAATTTAACATGATGGTTGTAATAACCTCATGAATACCCATTTTTGCTTTTAAGACTCCGGCTATTGAAGCCCATGCCGCACCTGCGATAATAGCCAGAAAAAGCATGATAATTATTAAAAATAAATGTGGCAGATTTTGAAAATACCAACCTGCTATGATAGCTGTAATAGCACCGGCTAAAAACTGTCCCTCTCCGCCAATATTAAATAATCCCGTTCTAAAAGCAATAGAAAAAGACAGGCCTGTCAGTAAAATGGGAGTCATCTTAAATAATGTCTCCCCTATTTTATCTATACCCCCAAAGCTCCCTTTTATCAAAGCAGCATAAGCAACTAACGGATTCTTTCCTGCAATCAGAATCAGTGCTGCACCAATTAAAAAACCCGCTGCGATAGACACAAGTGGAAATCTGAGTGTCAACCATAACTCATTTGAAATATTCCTTAGTTTATGTTTATTCATGGCACATCACCTCGCTGTCTAAAGCTTTTTTATTATGACCTCCAGCCATTAGAATACCCATTTGCTTTTCAGTAGCACTTTTTGCATCTATGGTATCTACAATCCTTCCATGGTAAATAACCGCAATCCGGTCTGCTAAATTCATGACTTCATCCAACTCCAGTGAAACTAATAGTACAGCCTGGTTATTGTCCCGTGATTCTATAATTTTTTTATGTACAAATTCTATAGCACCCACATCCAACCCTCTGGTAGGCTGAGCAGCAATCAATAGCCTCGGGTTTTTATACATTTCACGGGCAATGATTGCCTTTTGCTGATTTCCTCCGGATAAAGATCCTGCCTTTATATTCTCGTCCGGCGTTCTAACATCATATTCCTTTATTAATATCTGTGCGTGCTCATGAATCTTTGTATAATTCATAAATCCACTTTTGCTAAAAGGTTTTATATAGTGATAACCTAAAATCATATTCTCAGCTAAGCTGTTTCCCAACACCAGACCTCTCTTGTGCCTGTCCTCCGGTATATGCCCCACACCACTTTCAATTATTTTTTTAGTTGATAGTTTTGATATATCAAGTCCATCCAACCGAACCTGTCCGCTTTCAATACTTCTTAACCCGGTAATTGCCTCTACCAATTCCGTTTGACCGTTACCATCAACTCCTGCTACGGCAAAAATCTCACCAGCCCGAACATCAAAGCTGATATCCTTTACAGCTTCCAAACCTCTGTTATCCTTTACTTTTAGTCTATCGACAGAGAAAATAAGTTCTCCTGGGATTTTTTCCTGCTTGGCTGCTTCCATCTTTACCTTTCTTCCAACCATCATCTCTGCGAGGTTCTCGGTTTCAGTTGCCTTTGTATCAACCGTATCAATAATTCTTCCTCTTCTGATGACCGTAATCCTGTCACTCATTGACATAACTTCTTTTAATTTATGTGTAATCAGGATAATAGATTTTCCTTCATCCGCAAGTTTTCTTATAATAGTTCCCAGTTCTTCAATTTCCTGAGGTGTCAATACCGCTGTAGGTTCGTCCAATATTAAAATATCGGCACCTCTGTAAAGTGCTTTAAGAATTTCTACACGCTGTTGAATACCTACAGACAAATCTTGAATCTTAGACATTGGATCCACCTTTAACCCGAAATCGTTTGAAATTTTTTCAACATTATTTATGGCCTTTTTCATATCTAATTTCATGCCGTTATACATAGCAGGCTCATTACCTAAAACAATGTTTTCTGCTACAGTAAAAGGCTTGATTAACATGAAATGCTGATGTACCATTCCAATCCCATGTTGAATAGCTACATTGGGATCCTTGATGTTTACCTCTTCTCCGTTAATATAAATAATTCCGGAAGTAGGCTGATACAGCCCGTATAAAATATTCATCAATGTGGTCTTCCCTGCACCATTTTCTCCAAGCAAAACATGAATTTCACCTTTCCTTAATCGAAAATCCACCTTATCATTGGCAATAACACCGGGAAATATTTTTGTAATGCTTTTCATTTCTACCACAAAAGGCAAGAATGCTCACTCCTTTTCACAGAATGTTGAAAGACCGGATATCATCTTTTTCCATTATAAGCTATTTTATAATAATATGCTATCACAAAGAATCGTAATTCAAATCAAGATTTAAGCTGAGATCCTTAGAAAGGTTTTTGAAACAGAGCCAAGATTTCTATAGTGCCGCATATTAACCTTAACAAAAGACCGGATGTGATTACATCCGGTCTCAATATTTATCTAATTTTAGATTTCCGGTACTTCGAAAGCGTCAACTTCTTCTCGAGTTGCCGGTACGGTAAACTGTTCTTCTATAATAGCGTTTTTCCATTTTTCAATTTCGGCATTTAATTCTTCAGTCAAATTTTCTCCACCATCTCCAACACCGATACCGTCTTCAGCCAAGCCAAAGATTTGAACCTGTCCCTCAAAAGTACCTTCAACGGCACTCTTGGCTGCGGTATAAGTTGCCGTATCTACACGTTTTAACATAGAACAAAGAATATTATCGGCATTTTCAGGAGATGTCAATGCTTGGTCCGCATCTACGCCAATAGACCAGAAATCATTCTCAGTAGCTGCTTGGAACAATCCAAGACCAACGCCGCCCGCTGCATGGTAAATGACATCTGCATCTTTATTATATTGGGCAGTTGCAATTTCTTTACCTTTTGCAATATCTCCAAAGGAATCTGCATATTCAACAAACACATCCGCATCAGGATTGACTGATTTTACTCCTGCAATAAATCCACTTTCAAACACAATAATAGTTGGAAATTCCATTCCGCCTATGTACCCTATCTTATCTGTTTCTGTTGTTAATCCTGCAGCAACACCTACCAGAAACGACCCTTCGTTTTCTTTAAATTTTAAACCCAGTAAATTATCTACATCCTGGTTTCCGTCGCCATCCATATCTCCTTCACCGTCCACGAGAGCAAAGTTTATATCAGGATTCTCTTCAGCCGCATCTACCGTAGCCTGTTCCATCATAAATCCAACACATACGACCAAAGCAGGGTCGTCTTCTAATGCAGTTTGAATATTAGGCGCATAGTCATCTTCAGTTGCCGACTGTAAAATTTTCAACTCGAATCCAAGTTCTTCGGCAGCTTGTTCTAACCCTGCATAAGCCAAGTCATTGAAAGATTTGTCTCCTAACCCGCCTGTATCGGTTATCATAATCACGACCTTACCTTCGCCCGGCAGCGTTTCACCTTCGGCTTGTACTTCTTCACCTTCGGTGGCAGGAGTTTCTCCTCCTCCGCAACCAATCAAAGCAAAAACCAATACCAATGTAAGTAATACCGTTAAAGCTTTTTTAAACATTTTTTTCTCCCCTCATCTTTTCTTAAGATATTTTCCATATTATTATATCCCAACCTTAAAAAAAATGAAAGTATTTTCCATATTGTTAAAAGCTTATTTATATTTTTTCAATCATTTTATAAATAAGAGATTTTATCTTTTCTATATTATATTCAAATACTTTTAACACTTCTTCCATTGTAACAGGCATTATTTCTCCCTCTGCTGCCAGTCCAGCATCATAATCCGTTACCAGCGCTACATTAACAGTTGGAATCTCTTGTTCCAAAGCCAAATATCCTTCCGGGAATTGTGTCATGTTTACAACATCCCAACCCATATCAGAAAACCATTTGCTTTCCGCTTTAGTAGAAAACCGGGGACCCTGAATAACCACAATGGTTCCTTTGTCATGAACCGGAATTTTAAGTTCTCTTGCGGACTCAACTGCTATTTTCCTCAAATAATCATCATATGGATCTGCTGGGCTAATATGTTTTACCTCCGGTCCGTCAAAAAAAGTAGCTTCTCTCCCATAGGTCCTGTCGACAAATTGATCCGTAATAACAAAATCACCGGGCCTTATTTCTTTCTTAAGACTCCCGCATGAACAAGGTAATATCAATGCTTTTACGCCCAATTGTTTCATAGCATAAATATTAGCTCTGTAAGGAATCTTATGCGGCGGGTATCTATGATCCTTACCATGTCTTGGCAGGAAAGCAACATTCTTCTCATGAATATTAGCTATGGTAATTGCATCACTTGGGTTTCCGTAAGGTGTTCCCACTTTGATTTCATTTACATTTTCCAACAAAGAATAAAACCCAGACCCTCCAAAAACGCCTATATCTGCTTTTCTCTCCATCTTTTTCCCTCCTTTATATTAGCAGGGGCAGCCCTTGCGGCTGTCCCTGCAAGTTATGGTTTATAGATTGCTTAGACCTTTTACTTATCCATTAAACTTTCAAATCCGGCTCCTTTTCCCCATACCGAATTGATGGGAAGAACATTGACAAAAGCTTCCGAATCCGTATGAGAAATATAATTTTTTATCAGCATGCTTTCTCTGGGTGAACAAATAGAAGAAATCATGATTCTTTTATCTTTCGTATACCCTCCTGTTATTTCATATCTGCTGACACCTCTGTTTATATTACCAATGATATATTGCTCTATATGTTCATACGCTTCGCTTATAATCTCTATCTTGACTTTTTGAGAACCAAACCCAAACAAAATAGCATCTATCGACTTGGTATACACCAATTGTGCCACCAGAGCATACATAGCTACATTCCTCCCGTAAACAATTCCTGAAAGGATTATAATAATACCATCGATAAACATAAGAAGCTGGCTCATACTGACAAATGGCAGTACTTTCTTGTTAATGATTTTAGATAAGGTATCTGTCCCTCCAAATGAATACCCTCTTCTGAAAAGCAATCCCATTCCAACACCATTTAATACGCCGAAATATATAGCCGCTAAAAACATATCTTTACGCTCTAAAAGATAAAAATCAGTATGCTCAAAAATAAAAAGAATAACGGGATACATAATAGACATAACAAGTATTTTCCTTGCCTCTTTCCATCCCAAAGTAATCCAACTAATAATAAGTACTGTAAGTGCAATAAAATAAAAAAGAATAGAATAATTGAAAGGAATAAAATTTTGGAGTATACGAGCAATTCCGGTAATACCACCTGCACTTAACTCATTAGGAATCAATATTCCTGTTACGGAAAAAGCCATTAACACGCAACCTACTGTCAGAAAAATTAAATCTATTACTGCTTTTCTGATTTTTTCTTTCACTTTCAACCACCTCCTCAATTAGGTTTTTAAATCTAATTCAACAAAGGTCTCAATTCCGAAAATATCCAAAATCCGAATTGCAACATGTTTTTGGCCTGAATAATCTAAAAAAATATCCGTTAAAACTTCCTCACATTCCCTACAACTTATCCAAGAAGGAATGAACTCATCCCCATTATAGTTCATATCTATACTCCAATACTCAATAAGTTTCAGGGAATCCTCTTCTATCAAAGATCTAAGTACATTGTAGTACTTGGGAGATACAGGGGTTTCCTTATAATCTATATATCCATATTTAGAAAAGGATATATGAAGTTTTTCTTCATCATCAGCCTCAACAATGTCGAATTCTACAAAGGTTTCAATTTCATCATCGCTTCCTATTTTACACATATCATATGAAACATTTTTCTGCGCCATTCTTTTATGAGTAACGATACATGCACTTTTCCCTATATCACATACCAACCATTTTCGATTTAATTTTGTTGCAACAGATGCAAGTGTCCCCGAACCTCCAAAAAAATCAGCACAAATATCTCCTTCCTTAGAGCAGGCTGAAATAATTCTTTCAAGTAAAGCTTCCGGCTTTTGCGTAGCATAACCCACTCTTTCACCGGAAGTTCTGCCAACCATATCCAGGTACCACACGTCCTTCATCCCAACCAGTGTATACCAACCATTTTCATCCTGATATTCATCTACGCCTTTAAACCTATATGGCTTAAAATTTCTGTTATATGATTTTTCCTTAAGGTTGTTGAAATAATATACTTTACTTTTTGAATAGAAAAGAATATTGTCATGTTTTCGGGCAAAACATCTTTTGCTTACTCCTCCGGATTTATAACTCCATATAATTTCATTAACAAACCGGTCCTTTCCAAATATTTCGTCCATTAACACCTTAATATAATGTACAGAGTGACGATCCAAATGTATAAAAATGCTTCCCGTCTCACTCAGAAGAGCCTTCATATAAAAAAGCCTTGTACAAAGCATCTTTAAATAACTTTCCATACCTTCCTTCCAAGTATCTTTATATGCAATCTGCTCCATTACCGGTATGATTTCTTCATTAACAGACTTTCTTTTAATATTCACTTTATAATCATTTTTACTGAAGAACGGCGGGTCTATGTAAATAAGATTGATTTTCCCTTCCATACCTTTATTAAGAAGGTGCTTCATGTACTCCAAATTGTCTCCCTGAACCAATTGATTTTTTATTCCGGAAGTCTTACTGAAATCTATTCGCTCTTGTACTTCCAGAACTTCATATTTTTGAAATCTGCAATATGTTTCATAATTATATCGGCTTTCTTTTATTATCTGGGGAAGTTTTTCCAATATGTGCATTTTTCTTTCTCCTGTTCCTGTCTTTTGGCTTTATGAGACAATCCCTGTCATATCCAATCAAATCTTTTCTACCAGCCTTGATTAATGCTTTGTAAACTTTCCCGTGGTTTTCCGGTCTGTTAAATTGAATTAGTGCTCGTTGCATTTGTTTCTCCTCCATACTCTTGGGCACATAAATTGTTTCCATCGTACGGGGATCCGTCTCCGTATAATACATACATGTAGATAATGTCCCTGGTGTCGGGTAAAAATCCTGTACCTGCTCGGGAATAAAACCCGTTTTTTTAAGATATACTGCCAATTCAATGGCTTCATTCAATGTTGACCCGGGATGGGAAGAAATAAAATAAGGAATAATATACTGCTCTTTCCCGACTTTTTGATTCATCTTTTGATATTCTTTAACAAACCTTTCATACACTTTTCTTGAAGGTTTTCCCATTCTTGATAAAACTACGTCCGAAATATGCTCAGGAGCGATTTTAAGAAATCCGCTTATATGGTGCTTTACCAGTTCTTCAAGAAACTTACGATCCTTATCATAAATCACATAATCATAACGCACACCTGATCTGATAAATACTTTTTTTACGCCTTCTATATCTCGCAGTTCGCGGAGAATATTTATATAATCCTCATGATCGATAACAAGCGACTTACATGGTTCAGGAAACAGGCAATCTTTATCCTCGCAACTCCCATACTTTTTCTGCTTTTCGCATGCACTACACCTGAAATTAGCCGTAGGTCCCCCTACATCATGAATATATCCCTTAAAGCCCTTGTCTTTACTTATTTTTTTGCCTTCGGCAATAATTGATTTGCTGCTTCGCGGCTGAACTACTTGCCCCTGGTGATATGCCAGTGCACAAAAACTACAACCCCCAAAACATCCTCTTGTACTTGTTATACTGAATTTTACTTCCTCTAATGCCGGAACCCCTCCTTCTTTTTTATATATAGGATGATAATCACGCATATAAGGAAGTTCATAAATCTGATCTATTTCTTCGACTTTTAACGGTTCGGGAGGAGGATTCTGGACAATAAAAGTATTTGTGTCATATTGTTCTACCAGCGGTCTTCCACTGTAATGATTGTGATTTTTGTATTGAATCAAAAAACTTCTTGCATAGACCTTCTTCGATTTTGTTATTTCATTAAAAGAAGGGAGCATCCTGTAATCTCTTATATCTTTCAATTCTTTGCTTTTAAATACAGTTCCTTTTATCCACTTAATTTCGTTTATGGGAATCTGAGCATCCAGTGCATCTGCTATTTCGATAATAGGTTTTTCTCCCATCCCATAAATCAACATATCCGCTTTAGAATCCATCAGTACAGAACGCCTTACTTTGTCGTTCCAATAATCATAATGTCCAAACCTTCGTAGGCTTCCCTCGATTCCTCCAAGAATTATAGGTACATCTTTAAAGGCTTCTCTTGCTTTGCCTGCGTATACAATAGTTGCCCTGTCCGGTCTTAATCCTGCTTTTCCTCCTGGAGAATAGGAATCCCTCCTTCTACGTTTCTTAAAAACAGTAAAATGATTTACCATTGAGTCCACATTTCCAGATGAAACCAGAAATGCCAATCTGGGTTTTCCTAATTGAGTAAAACTATCTATCTGTCTCCAATCCGGTTGTGATATGATACCAATTTTATATCCGTTCGCTTCTAATATTCTACTGATAATGGCATGCCCAAAAGAAGGATGGTCGACATATGCATCTCCTGTAATGAAAACGAAATCCAGTTGTTTCCACCCTCTCCTTTTCATATCTTCTTTTGTTGTGGGTAAAAAAGCCATTTTACCACCCTCTTGGTCTATTTTAAGATTTATCTTTTATCTACCGACTTTTGCCGGTATTAATATCCCAGTTCTTCATTAATCAAATAAACATGAATATTTCCATTTAAGGGTTGTTTATCTAAAACTGTAATTATTCTGCACATTTTTTGAGGGGACTCACAATTTTCACATTTCCCGGTATATCTGCACGGGACATCAAGATCTAATCTTTCTGCATTTTTAGGACATGCAATGGTTTTTATCCTATCCATGGCTTTTTCATAATCCAATGCAATTTTATTAATGCCTGCAATAATAATAATCTTATCATGACCCCAAACCATACCGGCTACTCTATTTCCTGTTCCATCAATATTGATAAGTCTTCCATCCTCTGTTAGGGCATTGGTTGAGGACAGGTAAATATCTGAAACGGCCGCTTTCTTTAATACCACTTTTTTTTCATGGGGTTGGCATTTGTGATGCCAGTATACCTCATTCCCCCTATTTATGAGCTTTTCATAAATCTCTAACTCCTTTATGGTTACAGATCCGCCTATTCCGACAGATGCCTCTTTCGGTATTTCTTCAAGAACATTATCTACTGCTTCCTCTATATCTTCAAAATATTTAACCACAAATTGATTTCTTTCTAGATTCTCCAATGTATTTTTTACAATAGCCTCCATCGATTATACCTCCTTAAAAATTGTTTCTCACAACTATGATTTTACCTGAATTCCTTTGATAATTACAACCTTATTAACAAAGAAAAATTCTTTTTTAATAAAAATTGCAAAATACCTCAATGAAGGCATATTTGCAATTATAAGTGTAACGTGTGAGTATAAGTGTTAGTGAAAGTGATTATATTATTCCACTTTTCGCTAAAGCCGGCTCTGCTTTTTTATATATTATTGCAGCAATAATTGCTTTTATTAAATCCGGGATGATAAAAGGCAATAACCCTATTGAAAGGGCTCCGTTTATAGAAATTGCCTGTCCCAGATAAAAACGAATGATCATAAAAAGATAGGGAACGCCTACAATATATAAAGCCAACATTCCCAAGATCATTCCCCTGAGAATATGAAAAAAACTGCGTCTGCCATTCTCTACATAACAACCTATAATATAAGCACAGGGTACAAGACCCAACAAGTAGCCAAAAGAAGGTTTTATAACATACATGATGCCTCCTCCTTCAGCAAAGATAGGAACACCGGTCAGCCCAATAAAAATGTATAATATCTGCGATAAAGCCCCTTTTTTCGCCCCTAAAAAAACACCTGCAAATACACAGAAGAAAGTTTGCAATGTTATAGATGCATAAGGAAGCTGTATCTTAAACAGCCCTCCTACAGCAGTTAATGCAACAAACAGTGCAATAAGAATCTTATCTTTTACTTGAGTACTTCGCATATCCATTACCTCCAATATTGTAAACTCTTTCAAGACACATTTTAAACAATTTAAAAGAATTGTCAACTATTTTTTTATATTAAGTTTACAATCTTCTCTTTATTGATTCTATAATATGTACCAACGGCACTTTTTTATGTCAAAAGATTCCTTGAACGGAATAATAAGGCGTGATAAAATAAGGTTGACGATTAATTTTGATAATAAAAGCCTTATTTCGACTTATTACCTTTAAGATATAGATGCATCGCCCAAAATCTTAACAGAAATGGTGGTTCAATATGCCCAGTTTTATTCGTCTATTAAAGGCAGGTCTTGCAGGTCCAATTATAATCGGCTTTTTTTTCACTTTTTCTGCTTATGCAACAAACTCCAATGAAGGCATGCTTAAAAAGTGGTATGAAAATTTTATTGCGGAGAAAGGGTATATCACATCTCTTCTATCAATAATACTTATCATCTTTATGTTGGTAATTATTAACAAAAAACTAAAAAAAATAATTCAAAAAAGAAATAATGACCTTATTGATTCCAAGTCTCAGCTTCAGTCGAAAAATTCTATACTCCATGAGCTTGCTTTTTATGATGTTCTGACACATTTACCAAACAGATCACTATTTGACCAAAAGCTTAATGAAGCAATCGTTGATTTCAAAGAATATGATAAGCACTTTTCATTAATGTATATCGATTTGGATAATTTTAAATACACAAATAACACTTTCGGTCACAGTTATGGAGATAAAATATTAAAAGAAGTCGCAACTCGTCTCAAAACCATTAGTACGTATCAATATTTTCCGGGACGACTTGGCGGAGATGAATTTGCGATACTTGTTTACAATGATATTGACGAAAATCAAATCCGAAACAAAGCCGATCAAATTATCTGTCTTATTAACAAGCCTTTTCTGATTGGAAACTATGAAGTCAATCTATCTGCAAGCATCGGAATTGTCATTTGTAAAGAAAAAAACATCTCCTGCGAAACCATTATGAGAGATGCTGATATCGCCATGTATAAAGCAAAGGAAAGAGGTAAAAACCGCTATTGTCTTTTTGACAAAATGATGAATAAAGAAATATCAGAAAGACTGATAATGTCCAATGCACTCATCCATGCCCTTGATAATAATGAATTAACAGTTTATTACCAGCCTATATATGATGTAACAGAAATGAAAATTATTGCTTTTGAATCACTTTTAAGGTGGAATCATCCTCATTTTTCTCAATTCTCTCCTGAAAAATTTATAAAGCTTTCTGAAGAAATCGGCATCATACACGATATTGGTCGATGGGTCATTAAGGAAAGCTTTAAATTTGCAGAAAAAATAAATAGAAATCGCCATGAAAAAATCATTGTTTCCATAAATATTTCTCCGCTTCAAATGTCTTTGGATAGTTTTATAGACACAATGGATAACCTTATAAAAGAAACACACATCGATTATAGTTTGATTGGGATTGAAATAACTGAAACGACCTTAATCAATTCTTTTGATAAGTGTATGAATAATTTGTCAGAACTAAAAAAAAGAGGAGCGAAAATATTACTTGATGATTTCGGTATGGGCTATTCTTCATTAAACTACCTATGGCGACTACCTATTTCTACTGTGAAAATCGATAAATCGTTTGTAAGTAACATAATCGTAGATAAAAAAGCAAGGAATCTCACAGGCTCCATAATTGAATTATCTCATAAACTGAATCTGACTACTGTAGCAGAAGGAGTAGAAACAGTTGAGCAACTATCACTACTTTCTCATTTAGGATGTACTTCCATTCAAGGTTTCTTTTTCAGTAAAGCGCTCCCCGAAAATAGGGCAATAAAATTGATTAACGATACTGTGCCTCAAAATAGCAATAATCTTTCACAGCCTCTTATCTTTTCTCATTGATTTCGTACAAATCCGTTCGTCTGTGAACAAGCAACGGAAGTTGAGTTCGTATCTTTTCTAAATAATTCATATCTATTTCTCCATAAAGAATGGTTTCTTTCTCACCCGCCTGGTTAAGTATCTCTCCCCATGGGCTTACCAATGCAGAGTGCCCGTACGCATGATATGCCGCTTTAATATTTCGTGCAGGAGACACTGCCGCATAATAAACTTGATTATCTAAAGCTCTTGCTCTTAAAGTCAAATCCCAATGTGCCGGCCCTGTGGTCATATTAAATGCCGCAGGCACAATAATTATTCGAGCTCCCTTCATAACCATCAGTCTTATCAGTTCAGGAAATCTCATATCATAACATATAGCAACCCCAATAGGTCCAAACTCCGTATCCACTACTGTAATCCTATCGCCTTTTCCCAAAGTGTCGGATTCCTTAAATCTGATACCGTCTTCAATATCTATATCAAATAAATGAATCTTTCGATGCTTTCCGATTAAATCCCCTTTTCTGTTAAATATGTATGATGTGTTATAGATTGATCCATTATCCAGTTCCGGAATAGACCCACCAAAAAGATATATATCCAATTCTTTCGCTAATGAAGATAACATTTGGGTCGTTTCCCCAGGATATTTCTCAGCATATTCAGGAAAAGCTTTGTTCTCATAAGGACAATTAAACATTTCCGGTAACGCAATAATTCGGCTGTTATTAGCAGCCTCACGTATCATTTCTTCAGCTTTTCTTAAATTTTTCCTTTTATCATCCAATACGTTCATTTGACATATTCCAATATTAATTTTCATAAACACCCTCCTATCATGTGTTAACTTAGATATATCTCTTACCTTATATGCATCCTTTAACCTATTATATACAATATATATATAAGTTAATACGAAAAATGGAAAAACCAGTTTTTCAAAATATAAAAACAAGAGAAGAAATTTTCTTTTATTTTCATTTATACCCATACTTGCTGAACTTTAAAAAGCGACGGAAAACCGTCGCTTCACATTTTTTTGTTCTCGTTTATGGTCTGATAAAATGCTGTACCCAGTATGTTTTTCCATTGCTGTCTGTGACATATCCTACGCCAATTTCAGTAAAGTTTGAATTCAGTATATTAGCTCTATGGCCTTCGGAATTCATCCATCCATTCATAACTTCCTGCGGCGTTCTTTGACCTGCTGCAATATTTTCACCTGCAGAAGTGTATTTTATTCCAAACTGTTTCATCATATCAAAAGGTGAGCCATATACAGGTGAAGTATGAGAAAAATAGTTGTTATCTCTCATATCAATTGCTTTTGCTTCTGCAACATTTGAAAGTTCAGGATTTTCCTTAAGTGGCTGCAAACCGTTTTTTGATCTTTCCTGGTTAACCAAATCTATTACTTGTTTCTCATATGAACCACTCGGAGATGCAACCGGATTTTGCGATTCTGCTGCCTGTGGTTCAACCGGCTCTTCAACCGGTGCCTGAGGCGCAGGATTCACCGGTGCTTCCGGGGTATCCTTAAGAGTTGCACTTGGAGTTTCAACCGCCTTTGAAGGGGCATCTGGTTTCATTTTTGCGAGTGCATCTTCTATATTTGTTAAACCTTTTTCGTTAATAGAAAGATCCATAAAGTTTTTATTTAAAATACTATTAAGGTTTTCTTCATGCGCAGAAGTATTTATTGCTTTCTCTAAATCACCTAAACTACCTAAACTACCTGCCGTCTGGAATATTGCTTCACTATTTGGAAGATTACATTCTTCAACTTGTGCAGCATTGGATACTACTGGGGTCAAAAAGAGTACGAGAACACATGTTGTTAGGACAAATTTTCTAAGCTTTCTCATAATTGTCCTCCTTTCTGTCATACCATTATAAAGGCAAACAAGAATGTATCCAACACTCAATTGTTTCCATGACAGGATATATGCGGAATTTACACTTCATTATATATACAAAAATTATCTATTTTTTAGATACATAGGGGTTTTCCTTAATATAAAATCTCCACATAAAATCTCTGGCTTCTTCAGAATACTCTATATTGACTCTCCTAGATGCTTCAATTTCAAAGTCGTTATTATTTCGAATTTCAAAAATACTTATCCTGTTTCCAAAAAGGCTTTCTCCATTAAAGCTTTTATCAAGTCTTAAAGCTTTACAGAGTTTACCCGGTCCGTTCACCATATTCATTTTTTCTCTATCATTGAGTTGATCCCATTTTTTATTATACCGATTATAGGACATCCGGCTTAAGCCTTTTATCGGTTCTGCCGACCGAATAAGGACTGCGGTTCCTACTCCCTTTTTTTCAGTCACGACATTAAAACAGTAATGCATTCCATATATTTGATAGACATATGCACAACCACCACTGCAATACATTGTCTCCGTTCTTTTAGTCCTTCTGTTATTATATGCATGGCAGGCTTTATCTCCTGGACCTATATATCCTTCCGTTTCAACAATCCGGACAATCATTTCCTCGTCAAAGCATTTAACGGCTAAATACTTACCTATCAACTCTTTTGCAACGGTAATTGTATCTCTAACATAGAATTCTTTTTCTAATTTTTCCATTCTATCCTCGCATAAAATTTTTAATTATATTCTATCCTCTGATAATACAATTATCAACTTATAAAAAAGAAAATACTATGAATAATAATCTACAATAAGTTTAAAAATACTAATATAAAGCAAAAAAGCATGAAAACTCAAGAAAAAATAAGATAAATCATCATAACAGCAGATATTCAAAGTTTTCTATTCCAAATTGCTATTTTTTGACTTTGACTTTCTTTGACCTTGATTTTATAATATGGGTATAAATAATACAAAATATATGGAGGTGTTGTTTATGTTCAACAGTTTAGTTCCTTTTTCAAGAAATCTTCATAACTTCGATTCCCTCGTAAGCAGACTATTTGATGACAATTTTAATTTCCCAAACACCCTTCCTTCAGATCTAAAAGTAGATATTAAAGATAACGAATCTGAATACATTCTTGAAGCCGAAGTACCGGGTGTTAATAAGGAGCAAATTAAAGTCGATTATCAAAATAATTATCTGACAATAGGAATCGAGAGTCAGAACGAAGTAAATGAAGAAAAACAAAATTACATCCGAAAGGAAAGATCAAGCAGAAGAATGAGTCGATCATTCTATATTGAAGACATTAACCAAGAGAATATAAGGGCTTCTCATGAAAATGGGCTGCTGAGAATTCAGTTGCCAAAAGATAAAAAAGCCCCAACAAAAAAATCCATCGAAATACAATAAAATCCTAAGGGCTATGCCTCAGTTCCCATGAGGCATAGCTCTTTTCTTATATACTCTTATAGAATAAGAAACTCAAGCTGAAAGCTTTATTCTCACAGATTCTTGTCGTCATGCTCTCTAATAATTCTTACCATATTGGTAATAATTCTTGCAGTAAGCCCCCAAATCACTTTGTCCTCATAAGTATACAAACACACCGGAATCATCCCTTTTCTCCAATTGTAATCCTTCCCATTCTGAATAAGATGATAAGGAAAGTTTTCCGGTGTCTTAGGTAATATTTCTATGTCATGACAAATTGGGTTTGTATTTAAGAAAAATTCAAAAGGAACAAAAAAATAATCTTTTACCTCATTCTTATTGAATTTCATATCTTTTATATCGGAATATTTTATTTCCCCCAAGAAAGAATACAACGTGAAATTACTATATGTAATAATATAATCCAGCTCGCTGATGATACTTATCTTATTTAATGGAATGTTTAATTCCTCTGTTGTTTCTCTTAATGCACATTCCTTTGGTGATTCTCCTTTTTCTATTTTCCCGCCGGGAAAACATATTTCATTAGGCTGCCTTCTCAGATTATCGGATCTTATTTCAAAAAGAAGATGACTGGTATTGTTGAAATAAACCAAAGGAACCAGCACAGAAAAAAAACGGTAATCACTTAATAATTCCACTTGTCTGCTGCCAAATATTTTATTAAAGTCGGAAATCTCCATTTTCCTCATTCCACCTTCCTTTCTTTTGAACACTTTTTATGTCGATATCAGCAACCTTATAATTAACGGACAGCTCTTTCGTTATCAGAAGTTGTTTTGAGTATATTGCCTGTCCCCAATGTTATATATGAACCTGTAAGTATCAATATAATACCAACAATTGTATTCCAAGTTATAACTTCTTTTAATACCAAAACTGCAACTATTGGTGCCAGTGCCGGTTTTACAAAGAATACCAAAGACGCAAATGATGTATTGGAGTATTCCATAGCCATAAAATATGTCAAATATCCAATACCGGTCACAAAGATACTAATATAAACCATCAGAATAAAATTGTCTGAATGAATACCGGTTATAATTGGTTTATCCATAATCATCAAAAATAACAGGAGTATTATTGCACCAAGTATAAAGCTTATACTCGTCTGCACAATACCTCCATACTTATTAATTTTACGTTTTCCGAAGGCACTGTATAGTCCAAAAGACACAGAAGAAGCAAATGCAAATACAATACCCAACAAATCATTGTGCTGGCGTAAATGCATTGGGTTCATTATGAATACCAATCCTACAATACTGATAATCAAAGCCATGCTTTTTTTTCTGGTCATTTTTTCTTCAGTAAGAAAGTGTGCGAATAGCATGGTAAACATGGGGTTCGTGCAAAAAACAACTGCAACAGAAGAAGCCTTTGTATACATAACGCCAAATTGGAAAAATGTCATACTTACAACAATATTCATGGCGCCGAGAACTAAAAAATAAACCAAATCATCTTTTTTTATAACAATGGCTCTCTTCCTCAATTCCTTCACAGCAAAAGGTATGAGTATCAAACCGCCCCACAAAAACCTGGTAAAAGTCATTTGAAAAGGATCTATATCTGATGCAGCTATTTTAAGAGCAACTTCCATAGTGCTAAATAATGATGCAGAAATAATAATAAATACAAAAACTTTTCTCATTTTATTCTCCAGCCAGTAATAAAATATTTTTCATGTAATTTTCCTTCTTTCTTTTCATACATTATGCATCATTTAATATAGTACTCATTATGCAATTGAAATCACTTAAATCCCTGTAAATAAAATTCGGATGATAATCAACTAATTCTTCATAGGGTACCCAGCCTGTGGCAACAGCTATGGATTTAAAACCCAGCTTTTTCGCACATTCAATATCATACCATGTATCTCCGATTATGTATATATTTTGCTTCATGAAACAGGCATTGAAATGCTTCTCTGTTTGTTTAACGGCCTGTTCCACCGCATGCCATTTCTCCCTTTCAATATCGCCGAATCCCCCTGTTACAAAATAAGAATTAAGCCCATGTGACTCAAGCTTTATTCGTGCACCTATTTCAAAATTGCTGGTAGCGAGAGTATTGTATATATGATTATATCTTTTAGTATATTCCAGAATCTGTTTTATTCCCGGCAGCAACCTGTTTTCTTTATACTCTTTCAGTATCCTCATAAGATTTTTCCCGTACTTATTTATTATTTTTTCTTTATCTGCCGGAGAAATACCGCTTTCCTTTAAAATATTGTTTAAAAGAACAGAATCCATTGCACCACCGATCTTTGCATATTGAAAAGCATTGTTGATACCGTATAAATCTCCAAATGTCTCATTGAGTGCTTGTCTTCCGCAGCTCCCACAATGAATCAATGTCCCATCAATATCCCATACTAAAAGTATATTTCGCATAATTCACCTCATATATATGTTTATGGTTTATAGATTATAGATTATAGAATTCAAATTACAACTTTTGCAGCAAAATTCTCCTAACTGCCGTCCATTATTCTTTTCTGTTATCTTGACATTCAATGATTTACTACCACCTTATTCTTTAAATCTATTTAATGCCTTTCCATTCAGATAATCACATTTGGCACCCTGAAATGTATCTAATTCTTCCATTTTTTCTTCTATTCTGTCTTTTATCTTCCACCAACTTGTATTCCAATTACAAAACACTGTATCCTCTTTCGGTGCTCTTCCGGCAACCCTCTGGATAACCATATCAGGCAAAAGATATTGCAAGAATAATACCACTCTATTTACATACTCTTCCAGCGAAATCAAATGTATTTTTCCCTTAGTATATAAGTCACTCATTACGGTTCCCTTTTCTATATATAAAGCATGCAGCTTAACTTGTTCAACAGTCAAGGCTGATAATACCTTAGCGTTCTCTATCACATCCTCCTCATCATCCCAGGGAAGGTTCAGTATAGTATGTGCACAGATTTCAAAATTATATCTTTTGATCATGAGTACCGCATCAATAAATTCTGCTAAGGTATGCCCTCGGTTTATTTTATTAAGTGTGTGATAATTGACTGTCTGCAAACCTAATTCAAAACTAATTTGTTTGTTATATTTTAAAGATATCTCTTTCAGTCTTTTTAGATATTCTCTTGAAATACAGTCAGGTCTTGTAGAAAAAGATATCTCTACGATGCTTTCGGTGCAAGCCGTCTCTTCTGCAAATTGCACCAATTTCTCAATGGGAAGGTACGTATTTGAAAAGTTCTGGAAATAAGCCACATATTTTTGAGCCTTATATTTTTTTTTGATATAAGCAATATTTTTTTTCAGTTGTTCACTGACGGGCATCACATCCGGCAAGTTCTCAAAACCTGCTCCTTTTTCACCACAAAAAATACACCCTCCTACAGAAAGAAGCCCATCTCTGTTTGGACAAGATACAGGAATACTAATTGGTATTTTATATATTTTCTCTCCATATTTCTGTTGCATGTGTTCAGAATACGTACGATACCGCATCTCTTCCTCCCCAATATCACGACTATAGTGTAAGTTAAAGTGTGAGCGTAAGTTTTAAAATGTAACCTGTCCTCTGTGCCCTGTTAATAAAATGAGTGCATAGTAAACCATCATGCACTCAAAATTTAAAACAAAATATCTATTGAATTTCTTCATTCTGAAGGGATTACTTCAAGGGTGACCTTTCTTTTCATTTTCTTCTTTAAATTTTTTACCATATCATTTTTCTGATCAACTTCACTGGATTCCCCCAGTACAATATGGGAAATATGGTTTTTCTCTGTCAAGTCTATTAAGGTTTTTAGCACATCATTGGATCGAATAACTGTAAGATTTGCCCCATATTCTTTCGCTTTTTCATATAAATACTCCAACGCTTCTCCTTCTTTTGAATTACCCAGAAAATTAAATCCGTATTTTGAAACATGTATAACAAAGAGTTCGCCTTTATCTGTTCCTAAAAAATCAGCTCCCTGCTTAATCAAACGGTCACAAGTCTTCTGCTGAGTCACACAGACCATAACATTTTTCATTCTACCGCAACACCCCTTGTTAATTTCTTTGATACATTTTAATTATACAATAGCAGCCCTTTATTCGCTACCATTTTTTCCAATCATAAAAATACAGACTCACAGTAATTCTTAAAAACGTGTCAGCTATAGGTAAGAAAATCAAAAACCAAAGAAGATTACGATTGATCATCGACTCCCCCAATTAAATCATAATCACCTACTCTAATATATATCAAGGATTTATTCAAGTATCGTATACTTTTTTACGGCTTCCGGCAAGTCTTCTACAGATGAGCTTAAACTTACATTAAACTGAACATTTCTACTCTTTCCTATCTTCATAAGTTTCTCCAGAAAATAAGGAACATCATCCATATGAATACTTACATGCTTCAGCAAACTATCAATATAAACAACTTCAATATCATGATCCGAAGAAAGAATACCATATATAAACCCGATGTATGTAGACACATCCTCTATATCATATTCTTCAAGACTTACAAATCTGATATTATAATGTAAATTATACATTAGTCTGCTATCCTTATTGATAAATACGACACTGCCATCTCCATTATTATTACTGTCATTGGCCATATCAATCATTCGCTTGGTTTTTCCACTGCCTTTAATCCCTACAAATAGCTTCACCATTGGAACCGCCTCCCCATTCTTTGTTTTCTTTTATTATACAATACCCACTCATGACATTTCAAAGCATTTAAAGGATTTATAACATTTATTTTCCATACATTTCATCTTTGAAGTGTTACTATATTATTTAAGTGGGAAAGTTGATTTATTAATTACTAATTATTATTCATTTCTGCTCCCTGTCCCCTGTTTCCTTGCTGTATCTTCTTCTAAGTTGACCACATGCTGCTTCAATATCGCTACCGAGTTCTCTTCTTATGGTTGCATTAACTCCATATTTTTCCAATTCTTCTTTGAATTTTTCCGTTTTACTTCTGTTTGATCCTTTTAATTTGCTTTTTTCCACATTATTAAGAGGAATCAAGTTCACATGGCAAAGCATATTTTTGAGCAAGTTACCAAGCTCGCCGGCATTTTCTTCCGAATCATTTACTCCCTGTATTAATGAATATTCGAAAGAAATTCTTCTGTTTGTTATGGCGATATATTCTTTGCATGCTTTCATAAGTTTGTCTAAAGGATACCTTTCATTTACTGCCATCAGACTGTCTCGAATAGAATTGTTAGATGCATGCAGTGATACCGCTAGAGTAACTTGCGGCATCTGATGTGCAAAATCAATTATTTTAGGGATTATGCCGCATGTTGAAACAGTAATATTTCTATAACTCATATGCAGCCCCTCTTCAGAATGCACAATTTTCAAAAACTTCAGCAACTCGTCATAATTTTCAAAAGGTTCGCCGCTTCCCATTATAACAACACGAGATATTCTTTCATTAATATCACTTTGGATTTTTAATAACTGCTCAATCATTTCTGCAGCAGAAAGATTTCTTTTCAACCCTCCAATTGTGGATGCACAAAAGGAACATCCCATTCCACATCCCACTTGAGATGAAATACAAATAGAATTTCCGTAGTGATATTTCATATAAACACTCTCTATTATATGATTATCATCCAACCTAAAGAGATACTTTTTTGTGTGTCCCTTTGATGATGAAAAAGCTTTTTCGCAGGTTATGTTTTCAATATAGGCTGTCTCTTTCAGTTTGGTCTTCAGGCTATTTGGGATATTGGTCATCTCGCCGAAGTCGCAGATACCTTTTGAAAGCCAATTGAAAATCTGAGTTCCTCGAAACTTCTTCTCTCCTAATTCAACGATAAAGGTTTGCAATTCTTTTAGCGTCATACTTTTTATATTTGTCATGAATAACCTTCGCATCCTATTCTTTATCTTCTTAGTATAAACGCTGAATATAAAAAAAACTGTTTGAAAAGGATTTTTCATTCAGCGTCTTAATTATGCCGGTTTGAATCGCCAGCAATATTTGCTTGCCGGCGATTCGTTTTTAATGATTCATAAACCTATTTAACAGTAGTTCCCTAATGCCTTGATATTATACCTTATATTTTCTAGATAACAGTTTAGATTTCATCAATCAAATCCTCATTTACGTCGACGTTATACTTTTCTCTTAGTTGCTCAGTAGTTTTAGAAAATACATCAGACTTTCCCTGTGCTGCCAAGTGTTCTTTTATCTTTTCCTCCATCTCTTCAAAAGTAAGATCTTTGGGTTTATTTCTCTCTTCAAGTTTTATAATATGGTATCCAAACTGTGTTTGAACCACATCACTTGTCTCACCGATATCCAGTGAAAAAACAACCTCATCAAATTCCGGAACCATTCTTCCTTTTTCAAATGTGCCTAAATCGCCTCCATTTGCTTTTGAAGGACAGCTGGAATTCTCTGCTGCCGCTTCAGCAAAATCTTTGCCGTTCTCTAATGCAAGGAGCAATTCTTCAGCTTTGTCTTTACTGTCAACAAGAATATGCTTGGCACGAACGGTTTCTCCTGTTTTAAAGCTTTCTTTGTTGCTTTCATAAAACGCTTCAACATCCTTTTGACTAACCTGAACATCTCCAAGGATTTTATTTATACCATATCCTTTAAGTCTCTCAACTTTAATGTTTTTCATTTCTTCAAGAAACTCTTCTTCTTGATCCCATTTTTCATCTATTGCATGAAGATATATCATTTCTTGTATCACCATTTTATTAATAAACTCTTTTTTCCCATTCAATGTGCTTAACATTTGCAGGTGCTCTTTAGGCATATACTCTTTTGTCCTCTTTATATCCTCAATGGTTATTTCTCTTTCCCCAACTTTAGCGATCACTTTTTTTTCCATTTTTCTTCCTCCATATCTTTTTTTTGAGACTAAAGAGTTTGAATTCAATTAACAATCGTTTCCCTTATCAG
>CAZKKX010000018.1:0-25902 GCA_964553505.1 uncultured Eubacteriales bacterium
GGTGCTTATAATATGGGGAAGAATTATAGTTTAATAACAGAGGAAATAATAAAAGGTATTAAAAAGGAAAAAGAGGTGCCAACTTTATTATTGCATAGTTGCTGCGCACCTTGTAGCAGTTCGGTTATCGAATACTTAAGCCAATTTTTCCGCATTACGGTTTTCTTTTATAATCCGAATATAACGAATAAAGATGAGTATAAAAAACGGCTTGAGGAGCAAAAAAGGTTTATTGATGTTTTTGGAACGGAAAACCTGGTTGAATTTATCGAAGGGCCATATGACACGGATAAGTTTTTTGATTTTGCTGAAGAACTGAGAGAAGATAGAGAAGGAGGATGGAGATGTGTTTTGTGTTATACAATGCGAATGAAAAAAACAGCTCAAACGGCTTATAATAAAAACTTTGATTATTTTACAACAACATTGACACTAAGTCCCTTAAAGAATGCAGGAAATATAAACGAAATAGGCAAAGAACTTGAAAAAAATCATCAAATAAAATATTTGTACTCCGATTTCAAAAAAAGAGACGGATACAAACGATCAATAGAACTTTCAAAGGAGTATTTTCTATATAGACAAAACTACTGCGGGTGCGATTATTCAAAATAACATATTGGAAATATTTATTGCTTTTTATAACTGATTTTGTTATAGTATATAAGGATGTCATAAGATAAGTTTTACAAAATGATATCTAAAATACACACATTTCCGGTGGTTACTGAAATGGTGCTGTTTAACAGTTTTTCAGTCGATAATCGGAATGGAGGAAAAACCAAGGAGGTAAATTAATGTCAGTTATATCTATGAAACAATTATTAGAAGCAGGTGTGCATTTTGGCCACCAGACAAGAAGATGGAACCCCAAAATGGCGGAATACATCTTTACTGAAAGAAATGGTATTTATATCATTGACCTTCAGAAAACTGTCAAAAAAGTTGAAGAAGCTTATGAATTCGTAAAAGAAGTTGCAGCTTCAGGAAAACCCATTTTATTTGTTGGAACTAAAAAACAGGCTCAGGATTCCGTTCATGATGAAGCAAAAAGATGTGGCATGTATTATGTCAATCATAGATGGCTTGGTGGAATGCTTACCAATTATAAAACAATTAACCAAAGAATCAATAGATTAAATCAGTTAAAAAAGATGGAAGAAGACGGGACGTTTAATGTATTGCCTAAGAAAGAAGTAATAAAACTTAAAGCAGAACAGGAAAAGCTTCAGAAATTCTTAGGTGGTATTGAAGAAATGAAAGGCATGCCGGGTGCCGTTTTCGTTGTTGATCCAAGAAAAGAAAGAATTGCAGTAAGAGAAGCTAAAATTTTGGGAATACCTGTAGTAGGAATTGTAGATACTAACTGTGATCCTGATGAAGTTGATTATGTGATACCGGCAAATGATGATGCTATTAGAGCAGTGAAGTTGATATCATCAAAAATGGCAGATGCGGTAATAGAAGCAAAACAAGGAGAACAGATGGAAGAGTAGGATTCAAAAGGTAAGGGGTGGTTCTCTTACCTTTCTTATGTATGAAACAGAAATTGTGAGGAGGAATGATTAATGGCTGTTACAGCTGCAATGGTAAAGGAATTGCGTGAAAGAACCGGTGCAGGAATGATGGATTGTAAAAAGGCTCTAATGGATACCGAAGGAGATATGGATAAATCCATTGAATTGCTACGAGAAAAAGGATTAGCAAAAGCCGCAAAAAAATCTGGCAGAATTGCTTCTGAAGGACTTGTTAATTTGAAAGTGACAGCGGACGGTAAAAAAGCTGCTGTCGTTGAGATAAATTCTGAAACAGATTTTGTAGCACAAAATGATGAGTTTAAAGAGTTTGTTAATAATATTACAGATATTATTCTCAAATCGAACATTTCTACATTAAATGAGCTTATGGAAACAGAATATTTTTCTGAAGGAACTGTTTCACAAGCATTAAAAAATAAAATTGCCAAAATTGGAGAGAATTTAAACATAAGAAGATTTGAAAAAATTGATCAGCAATCTCTAACTAATGTTGGTTATATTCACGGTGGCGGCAGAATTGGTGTTATCATTAGTTTTGAGACAAATGCGTCATATGATGAAATCTATTCTGTTGGTAAAGATATTGCTATGCAAGTTGCTGCGATGACCCCTAAATTTATTTCTGAAAAAGACGTAGACCAACAATACATAGAAAATGAAAAGAAAATATTGACACAGCAAGCATTAAATGAAGGTAAACCCGCAGAGATTGTGGAAAAAATGGTTGTTGGACGGTTGAAGAAAGAATTGAAGCAAGTATGTTTGCTGGAGCAGATGTTCGTTAAAGACGGCGAAATTACGGTTGGACAGTACATTAAAAGCAGTGAAAAAGAAATGAATAAAGAAATCAAAGTAAGTAAAATGATTAGATATGAAATTGGCGAAGGATTGGACAAAAAGGAAGAAAATTTTGCTGAAGAAGTTGCAAAACAGATGAACAATTAATTATAATAGTAAAAGGAACACTATAGGGATCAATATGTAGTGTTCTTTTTTTAAAAATGCTACATTCAAATATTAATTATGGAGGAGTCAGCTTGGAGCCTAAATATAAAAGAATTATTCTAAAACTTAGCGGTGAAGCACTGGGAGGCAGCAAAGGATTTGGACTTGATGAAGAGACGCTCATATCTATTGGAAAGCAAATTAAGACGATTACAAATTTAGGCGTTCAGATTGCCGTAGTTGTAGGAGGCGGTAATTTTTGGAGGGGCAGAAGCAGCAAAACCATGGACAGAGCTACGGCTGATTATATGGGAATGCTTGCAACAGTTATTAATTCATTAGCCTTGCAAGATGCTTTGGAAAGTGTAAATGTTCCAACAAGAGTTCAAACAGCAATTGAAATGAAAGAAGTGGCAGAACCTTATATTAGAAGAAAAGCTATTGCACACTTAGATAAAAATATCGTAGTGATTTTTGCTGCAGGAACCGGCAACCCATTTTTTTCTACCGATACTACCGCCGCTCTTAGAGCAGCAGAAATCGAAGCAGAAATCATTTTGCTGGCTAAAAAAGTCGATGCTGTTTATGATGATGATCCTATAGAAAATCCGAATGCAAAAAAGTTAGACCAAATATCCTATATCGAAGTATTGAATAAAGGATTAGGTGTAATGGATGCAACTGCTGCATCTTTATGTATGGACAACAAGATACCAATTCATGTTTTCGGACTTAATGAACCGGGGAATATGATGAAAGCCATTTACGGCGAAAAAATTGGAACTTTAGTAAAATAAAGGGAGGTTTTGAACGATGCATTTACATTTTTCAGTTCATGAAAACTTAAAAGACAAAATGCAAAGAACTATTGATATTCTTAAAGATGACTTGAAGAGCGTCAGAGCGGGAAGAGCAAATCCTGCATTGCTGGATAAGATTTACGTAGATTATTATGGCACACCTACGTCGCTTAAACAACTTTCCAATATTTCTGCTCCTGAGCCCAGACTCCTTGTGATTCAGCCCTTTGACCCGTCAATTTTACAAAGTATAGAAAAGGCGATCAATCAATCAGAATTAGGAATTAACCCGTCTAATGACGGCAAAATCATAAGGCTTGCGATTCCTCAGTTGACCGAAGAGAGAAGAAAAGAGCTTACCAAGCTTGTTAAAAAAATGGGGGAGGATTCAAAAATTGCTTTAAGAAATGAAAGACGTCATGCAAATGACGAATTGAAAAAACTTCAAAAAAAAGGCGAATTAACAGAAGATGACTTGAAGTCTGCCACAGATGAAGTTCAGGAAATGATTGACAAATCTGTAAAAAAAGTGGACGAGATCATAGAAGATAAAGAAAAGGAAATTTTGGAAGTGTAATCCGAATAGAGATTATGGTTATTATTATCCACAGCTTTTCATCTATAATTGATTGAAATTTGGGGGAAAAGTGTAAACAGAGATTAAAAATCCGAAAAATAATTAGGCTCCTTAAGGAGCTTAATTAATTGTTTGAGGGGGGTAAATAATGAAGAAAGGTAAAAATATCTCCATCGATTATTCGAAGCTTCCCAAACATATAGCTATAATTATGGATGGAAATGGTCGGTGGGGAAAAAAAAGAGGATTACCTCGTTTATTCGGACATAAAGCAGGAATAGAGGCGATTCGGGAGATAATCAAAACCTCTTCTGATTTGGGCATTCAATATATCACTGTGTATGCTTTTTCTACTGAGAATTGGAAAAGGCCAGAAGATGAAGTAAAGGGTCTTTTTTCTTTATTGTTATTATATCTGGAAAAAGAGATTGATGAAATTCACAATAATAATGTTCGTCTAAACATTATTGGTGAGTATTTGAAATTGCCTGAAAGTGTAGTCAAAAAGATTGACTATGCATTGAACAGAACCAAAGATAATACCGGCTTGGTATTTAATATTGCTTTGAATTACGGCGGAAGAGATGAAATTCTAAAAATGGCTAGAAAAATTTATTTAATGACAAAAAATAATCAAATAGAAAATGCTGAAAAAATAGATTATAATTTAATTGAAAGCCTTTTATATACCAAAGGTATACCTGATCCTGACTTGATTATACGAACCAGCGGAGAATTAAGACTAAGTAATTTTTTGCTCTGGCAAACGGCCTACAGCGAATTTTGGTCTACAGATACATTATGGCCGGATTTCAAAAAGGAAGATCTTTTTGAGGCTATAGAAGTATACCAGAATAGGAATCGCAGATATGGAGGCATTCAAAACGGAGGAAGTAAATGAGAACCAGAATAATCTCTTCATTAATGCTAATTCCATTATTATATGCTGTATACAGCGGTGGAATGATATTGAAGATTGCAGGATTAATCATTGGATTATTGGCGCTTAAAGAATTCTATAATGCTTTTAAGAGTATTGATATAATGCCGATATATCCCGTTGGTGTATTTAGTTGTGTTTTTCTTTATTCTCTGGATCTTTTAAATATTACTTGGTATATTGCTATTTGGTTATTTATCTCTATTATTATGATACTAATATACATACTGATATCCAAGGGAACCGGTCTGGTAAGCGGAGCGGTTTCATTGTTAGGTATTGTATATATTATATTCTTATCTTACCATGTAATATTAATTGACGATGTAGAAAAATACAGATACTTTGTTTGGCTGGTATTCATAACAGCATTTGTAACAGATAGTTCTGCATATTTTTCCGGCTATTTTTTTGGAAAACATAAATTATGTCCTTCTATCAGCCCTAAAAAAACTATAGAAGGTGCTATTGGAGGAATTGCAGGAAGCATTATAGTTTCTGTTATTTTTGGGTTGTTTATAGCGGAGGCTTTAATTATACATTTCATTATAATAGGTATTATTGGCAGTATTGCAGGGCAAGTCGGTGATTTAATTGCTTCATCATTTAAAAGAATGGCAAAAATCAAAGATTTTGGGTCATTGATTCCTGGTCATGGCGGTGTATTGGACAGATTTGACAGCATTCTTCTGACCGCTCCTGTTATATATTATTACATGATGGTTTTTATTCAATAAGATAAGGATTTAGATTGAAGAATTATAATCATTAACTAAAAGCGATAATTACCGACATTAAATCTTAATAACTTAATTTGGTGGTATTTATGAAGAAAATAGCAATACTTGGGTCCACAGGTTCCATAGGAACACAGGCTTTGGATGTGATTCGAAAAAACAAGGATCTATTCAAGATAAAAGCTTTAACTGCAGGAAAAAACAAAAATTTGCTGATGGAGCAGATTAAAGAGTTTTCTCCTGAAATTGTAGCTGTTGCAGATGAAAAAGATGCAGAAGAAATAAAGAGAAAAACAAACCATATAGAAGTTTTATTTGGTAAAGAGGGGATAAACACTGTTGCAAAGGATTCTGATAGTGATATGCTCTTAAATGCATTAGTAGGAATGATGGGTCTTGTGCCTACTTATTATGCTATACAAGCAGGCAAGGATATTGCATTAGCCAATAAGGAAACCCTTGTGACAGGCGGCAGCATCATTATGGAGGCTGCTCTTGGTCGTAGAGTTTCTATTCTTCCGGTTGACAGTGAGCATAGTGCAATTTTTCAATGCTTAAGAGGGAATAACCCAAAAGAAATCCGGCGGATTATATTGACTGCTTCAGGCGGCCCCTTCAGAGGCTATTCAATTAAACAACTTAACAATGTGAAAGTGGAAGATGCTTTAAAGCATCCAAATTGGAATATGGGACGAAAGATTACAATTGATTCTGCTACTATGATGAACAAAGGACTTGAGGTTATTGAGGCCTCATGGCTTTTTGATATACATTGTGATAAAATCGATGTAATTGTGCACCCACAGAGTATCATTCATTCTATGGTTGAATATAAAGACAGATCCATAATGGCTCAATTGGGTGTTCCTGATATGCGGGTGCCTATTCAGTATGCATTTTCTTTTCCTCACCGGTTATCTAATGATTTTAAAACTCTTGACTTCAATGCTATTACAAAGCTGACTTTTGAAGAACCGGATAAAGAGGTATTTAAATGCTTGCAGTTGGCATATGATGCTATTAAGCAAGGGGGCAGTTACCCAATAGTTTTAAATGCTGCTAATGAGGTGTTAGTTAATCTATTTTTAGAAAAAAAGATTAATTTTTTAGATATTCAGAATAATATTATTAGACTCATGGAAGAACATAGTCCTGTCTATCATACTGATTTGAATGTGATTCTGGAGATTGACAAGGAAATTCGAGAGAAGGTGTTAAGAGAATGTTCATTACAATAATATCGGCTATTATCATTTTTGGGATGCTGGTAATACTCCATGAATTAGGGCATTTGGCTGCTGCTAAATCCGTTGGCATTCGTGTAAATCAATTTGCTTTAGGTATGGGACCTGTTATTTTCAGAAGCAAAAAAGGTGAAACTGAGTATTCCATAAGAATACTTCCTTTAGGAGGTTTTGTTAAATTAGAAGGAGAAGATGAGGATTCATTTGATGAAAGAAGCTTTAACAGCAAGTCTATTCCTGCCAGAATGATGGTTCTGGCGGCGGGATCTATAATGAATTTGATTTTTGCTATTTTAATTATTATTCTCCTGTTTTTTATGAATGGATTTCCAACAAACGAAATAGGGAGTGTGGTTGAAGGAAACCCCGCTCAGCTGGCAGGGCTTCTGCCCGGAGACCGAATTGTTGGAATACAGGGCAAGGAAGTTGAAAGATGGGATGATATTGTAAATACGATTACAGAAAGTACTGGGGATGAAATATCTATTACGGTGAAAAGAGAAGGCAGCACACGTTCATTTGTATCTTCTATTATGAAAGACGAAACGGGAAGACGTGTTATAGGGATTGTCCCGGCCATTGAAAAATCTTTTTCCCGCTCCATATTGGAAGGAACAAAATATTCTTTTATGATGGTAGGCATTATGCTTGATTTTCTCGCCGGCATATTTAAAGGGCAGGCATCCACTTCTGATGTAGTTGGTCCGGTTGGGATTTTTCATTTAGTTGGGGAAGCTGCAAGAATGGGAGTTGTATATGTTATGAACTTCACAGCTATGATTAGTATGAATCTTGCTGTTATTAATTTGCTTCCATTCCCTGCATTGGACGGAGGAAGGCTTTTACTTCTTTTTGTTCAAGGTGTCTCAGGTAAAAAATTGGACCCCGAGAAAGAAGGGTTTATTCATTTTATAGGTTTTGTCATTCTTATTGGCTTGATGATTTTGGTTACTTTCAGAGATGTGAATCGGTTTATTCTTTAGAAAGTGTAAGTGAAAGTAGAAGTAGAAGAAAGATGTGTTTGTTATGCGAAGAAAAAGTAAAAAAGTTATATGCGGGGATCTTGAAATTGGTGGAAATGCACCTATTTCAATACAATCCATGACGAATACGGATACTAGAAATGTAAATGAAACTATTGAGCAGATCAAGCGGCTGGAATCGGCAGGATGCCATTTAGTGAGGGTAGCAGTGCCTGACTTGGAAGCCGCAGAGGCTATTAGCAAGATAAAAAAGAGAGTATCGATACCTGTTGCAGCAGATATACATTTTGATTTTAGATTAGCTATAAAAGCTATGGAGTGCGGAGTCGATAAGATTAGAATCAATCCTGGTAATATTGGGGATTCGAGGCGTGTAGAACAAATTATTGAAAAAGCTAAAAAACGGCAGGTGCCTATTCGTATCGGTATTAACTCAGGCTCTTTGGAAAAAGAAATAATAAATAAATATAAAGGAGTTACGTCTGAAGGGCTGGTGGAAAGTGCTTTAAAGAATATTCAATTGGTAGAAAATATGGGTTTTAGTGATATTGTTGTTTCTATTAAATCCTCCGGTGTGGTAATGAATTATAAAGCACATAAACTTATTGCAAACAAAATGGCGTATCCTTTACATATAGGCATTACGGAATCCGGTTCAAAAAACAGTGGTTTGCTTAAATCTGCTGTTGGAATAGGAGCACTGCTTTTGGAAGGAATAGGAGATACAGTCCGGGTTTCGCTTACGGGAGATCCTGTGCAGGAAATTTATGCAGCAAAAGAAATCCTCAAAGCCACGGAAATAATCCAAGAAGGGATTAATGTTATTTCCTGTCCTACCTGTGGAAGGTGCTGCGTTGATCTTGAGCGCATCTCGTCAAGAATTGAAGCACAGATAAAAGATATAAATAAAAATATGACTGTCGCTATTATGGGGTGCGAAGTCAATGGCCCCGGTGAAGCCAGGGAAGCAGACATCGGCATTGCATATGGAAAGAATAAGGTGCTTCTATTTAAAGGTGGAGAGATTGTTGCAACCTTAAAAAAGGATGAAGCAGAAGAGGCACTCATAAAAGAAGTTCTTAATTTTTAAGGCTTCGTTGAATTTACTCTTTTATATTTACTTGAGTATCCGCAAAGTGAAATTTTTGCTGTTAAAGCAAGAATTTTTTTGGCTATATGGAACGTTTTTTTATAAACAGCGTCAAAGAAGCAATAAAGTATTAAAGGCGGTGTAAAGATATGAAAAGAATCGTATTGGTTTTTGTTTTAGTATTTTCAGTTTCCGTAACAGGATGTGACATTGGAAAAGTGCAACAACCTCCCGAAGAACCGGCAGGTATGGAAGGATATGTTACGGATATCGAAGAAAACAGGATTCTTGTTGTCAGTATAGAAACTGAAGATTTTAGTGATAGAGGCGGAGTAGAGGAATTTTATAATGCTATTTGGTTTTCAAATGTATCTGATGGCATTAAAGCAGGCGATTTTGTCAAGGTATGGTTTGATGCTGTTGCAGAGTCCTATCCAGGTCAATCTAAGGCAATACATGTAGAAGTGGTTCAGGAACAAAAACCGGAAGGAGCAAATCTTTCTAAATCAGAAGCTTTGAATAAGGCTTTAAGATCTCATAAAAAAGGCGGATATGCAGTTCGATCCATTTTATATGATCAAGAAACAGATAAATGGAATATCCGATTGAAAGCTGTAATGGGTGAAAAAGAATACGATATTGATATTGAAGATAAATAAATAACGGATAGTAATTTTAAAATTGTATACTGCTGTGTAATATCTTATAATGGTATAGATGGTTTTATGAAGAAAGGACAGATAATATGCAGCAATTGTTAAAGAAACATATACAGTGGGATAAGCTTAGTTGCAACAAAAATCAATGCTCGATAGAGATTGAAAAGGCCGTCTATATCAAATCAAATAAAAAATTGAATCTCAATTTGAAACTAAATTTTATCATTCCGTATGAATGTCTTGGAGCAATAAAAAAAGAGATTATCCGAAATTATTCTTTTGTGGAAGATGTATCGATTTCCTATACTTATGAGAATATAATTCTCGGGCAGGAAGATATTATAAGAGGATATACGGACTATTTATTTGATTATGTAGAGGCAACAGATAGGCATATTACAAAGGCAATTATCAAAGAAAGAACGACAATTGAAGATCATAGATTAAAAATTTATGCGGTAGGAGAAACCGTTGTTGATGAGATGAGAAAGCGTCTTTCAATTCCTTTTTCGAGAGTATTTAAAGAGCAATTTGGTATAGATATCACCGTGGATTTTTTAAATTGTAAAGATACATACAATCATTATCTATCAGGCAAAAAAGAAGCATCTGAAAAAGAATTGGAAAAAACTCCGGGGAAAACACAAAGAAAGAAGAACCAAATAGAGGAAAAACAAAAAACTGAAGGCGTTATACTTGGAAGAAGTATCGGCAGTTATGCTACTTCTATTCGGGATGTAAAAGAAGAAGCAGGGTCAGTGGTAATTGAAGGGATAATATATAATAAATCGGACAGAGATATTAAAAATAATAAAAAAATAGTTACCTTCATTATTTCAGATTTTACCGACTCAATTTGTGTAAAGTTTTTTGTAAATGAAGAAAAATTTAAAATTCTAAATAATAATTTACGAATAGGCGACTTTATTAGAATAAAGGGTGCGGCATCATTTGATAATTTCGAAAAAGCCATTACGATTGTTGGAAAAGATATTGAAAAAGTAATAAAAGAACCAAGAAAGGATTTAGCTGAAGATAAGAGAATTGAATTGCATATTCATACTAAAATGAGTGCAATGGATGGTCTGATTAATACTGAAGAGCTAATTAAAAAAGCTGCCGAATGGGGCCATAAAGCTATTGCCATTACAGACCACGGCGTGGTTCAGGCTTATCCGGATGCTATGAGCGCTGCAGCAAAATATGGTATAAAGGTAATTTACGGAGTTGAAGGTTATCTTATAGATGATGAACTCAAAAAAAATAGTTTTCCATCCGGACTTAGTATATATGATGAGTATGTAGTTTTTGATATTGAAACTACAGGTTTGTCGTCAAGAAGTGATGAAATTATAGAAATTGGAGCTGTTAAGGTGAAGAATGGACAGATTGAGGAACAGTTTCATTCACTAATACGCCCAAATAGAAGCATTTCTTTGGAAATCACACGATTAACCGGCATTACAAACGAAATGGTCGAGGATAAACCTGAATTAGATGATGTTTTGGATGATTTTCTCTGTTTTATCAATGATAAGCCTCTTGTGGCGCATAATGCTGCCTTCGATGTTTCGTTCATAAAAGAAGCCTGTCGTAAAAGAAAAATCATGTTAAATAATCCCACAGTAGATACCATCAAGCTTTCAAAGATACTATTGCCAAATCTAAAAAAATACAGACTTGACAGTGTAGCAGCCAGTTTGAATATTTCTATGGAAAACCATCATAGAGCAACGGACGATGCCAGAACGGCTGCCTGGATATTGGTGAAATTATTCGAAATACTTAAACAAAATGATATCGAATACATGTCCGATATTTATAAAGACTCTCGGAAGATAGATTATAGAAAACTTGATTCTTATCACTTTATTATTCTTGTGAAGAATTACACCGGACTGAAGAATTTATATAAGATTATTTCAAGCTCTCATTTGGATTACTTTTATAAAAAACCGAGAATACCTAAATCATTAATTGCTCGGCACAGAGAAGGTTTGATTATTGGTTCTGCGTGTCAGGCAGGAGAAGTGTATCAGGCGGTACTTCGCAATAAATCTGAACAAGAAATGAAGTCTGTGATTTCATTTTATGATTATCTTGAAGTGCAGCCCTTGGGAAATAATTTATTTTTGCTTGATCGAGGGAACGTGAAGGATATAGAAGAATTGAAAGAAATCAATAAAAGCATTATAAAGCTGGGGGATTTTTATTCTAAAAAAGTTGTTGCTACGACGGATGCACATTATCTTGAGCCTGAGGAATATGTTTACAGAACAATTCTCATGGCCGGCCAGGGATATAAGGATATAGAAGATGATTCAAATCTATATTTCAGAACAACAGATGAAATGTTGAAAGAATTCGATTATCTTGATGAGGAAACGGCTAAGAAAATCATTATAGACAATCCTAAATCAATCTCTGAAGATATAGAAGAAATTCAACCGATTCCATCCGGGACTTTTCCGCCATCAATTGAAGGGTCTGAAGAACTTCTTAGGGAAATATGCTGGAGCAAAGCACGAAACATATATGGGGATTTGCTTCCGGAAATAGTTGAGTATAGATTGAAAAGGGAATTAGATTCGATTATTTCCAATGGTTATGCAGTTATGTATATTATTGCACATAAGCTGGTAGCCAAATCATTGGAAGATGGCTATTTGGTAGGTTCAAGGGGCTCGGTAGGATCATCCTTTGCTGCCACAATGAGTTCAATTACAGAGGTGAATCCGTTGCCGCCTCATTATATATGTCCTCAGTGTAAGAACTCAGAGTTTATTACAGACGGTTCATATGGGTGCGGAGTGGACATGCCAAGTAAGAATTGTCCAAAGTGCAACAGCTTATATAATAAAGACGGGTTTGACATTCCCTTTGAAGTATTTCTTGGTTTTGAAGGAAATAAGGAGCCGGATATAGACTTGAATTTTGCAGGAGAATACCAACCCTATGCTCATAAGTATTCCGAAGTGCTTTTCGGAAAAGACAAAGTATTCAGAGCAGGAACCATTGGAACGGTAGCTTTTAAAACTGCTTATGGCTTTGTTAAGAAATACTATGAAGAAAAAGCTGATGAAGTAACGAAGTGGGAGGTAGAAAGACTATCTCAATGTTGTTCAGGTGTTAAACGTACTACCGGTCAGCACCCGGGAGGGATTATGGTTGTTCCTGCAGATAAGGATATTTTTGATTTTTGTCCCATCCAATATCCTGCAAATGACTCTAAATCAAATACCATTACGACACACTTTGATTATCATTCTATTAGTGGCAGATTGTTAAAATTAGATATATTGGGACATGATGTTCCGTCCATAATCAGAATGCTTCAGGATTTTACTCAGGTAGAACTTAATGATATCCCGCTTAAAGATGATAAAGTGAATGAAATATTTGTTTCTGCAAAGCCATTAGGCATTGTAGATAAAGAATATCGATTTGCCCATGGAAGTTTAGGAATTCCGGAATTTGGGACAAGGTTTGTGAGACAGATGCTTACAGACACTAAGCCATCTAATTTTTCTGATTTAGTACGTATTTCCGGATTGGCACATGGAACGGATGTATGGTTGAATAATGCGCAGGAATTGATACTGGAAGGTACTGCCGTACTGAAAGAGGTTATTTCTACAAGAGATGATATAATGAATTACCTGATTAAAAAAGGTGTTCCCGATAAAACAGCTTTTAAAATTATGGAAAGCGTCCGAAAGGGAAGGGGACTGACAGAGGAAGACGAACAGATTATGGAGGAAAATAATGTTCCCGGATGGTATATAGAGTCTTGCAAAAGGATAAAATATATGTTTCCCAAAGCACATGCAGTTGCCTATGTTATGATGTCTTACAGAATTGCATATTTTAAAGTGTATTACCCCCTTGCTTTTTATGCAGTATTTTTCACGACTAAAGTGACGGATTTCAATGCAAATTTAATATTTAAAGGAAAAAAGGAAATACTAAAAAGGATGGATGAAATCGAAGGCAAGGGGAATATTGCGACTCAAAAAGAGAAAGATGAGTTGACTGTTTTAGAAGTCGCATATGAAATGTTTTGCCGTGGGTATGAATTTTTGCCTGTAAAAATTGAAGAATCCGAGGCGCATCGTTTTCTTATAAAAAATGACAAAATACTTCCGCCATTTTTATCATTACAGGGGTTGGGAGAAAATGCCGCCCAATCTATCGTAAATGAAAGAGCGAAGGGTGTTTTTTCTTCAGTTGACAACCTGAAAAGTAGAGCAAAACTAAATAAAACAGCCATCGAAGCACTTGAAAGACATGGCGTTGTAAGAAACCTTCCTGCCTCAGACCAGTTATCTTTATTTTAGTTGCACAAGAATTTCGATTGTGGTATACTACTTATAAAAGAAGTAGACATTTTTTGAAAGCAAGAGTGGGAAGAACCCACTCTTTACTTTTAGACTATAAAAAAAGATGTTAAATGAAAAGGAGTGTCATATATTTGGGCAATAAAGTGGTTGATATTGTCAGAAATATCTTAGATATATTTCTGAAAGAGAATGGTTATGACCTTTTTGATGTAGAATATCAAAAAGAAGGCAAAGATTGGTTTTTGAGGGTGTACATAGATAAAGAAGAAGGAAATGTTTCAATTGAGGATTGTCGGAAAGTAAGCACATTTTTGAGCGATAAGTTGGATGAAATCGACCCCATCGATAGAAATTATATGCTTGAAGTCTCATCTCCCGGTATTGACAGACCACTGATCAATGATACTGATTATGTAAAATATAAAGGCAGAATGGTGGATATCTTTTTATATAAGGCTATTGATTCCAAAAAAGTGGTATCCGGCATTTTAGAAGGGCTTGAAGAAGATGATATTGTTATAAAAGACGAAAGGAATCAAGATATTAGCATTCCACGCAAAATTGTATCAAAAGTGAAATTGGCAGTAATCTTTTAAGGAGGTTTCAGGAAAATGAACAGGGAGTTTATAAAAGCGGTAGAACAAATCGAAAAAGAAAAAGGTGTTTCAAAAGATTTGTTGATCGAGGCCATTGAGTCCGCATTGGTTTCTGCCTACAGAAAAAATTATGGCACACATCAGAATGTCAGAGTGGCAATTGACAAAGATACAGGAGAAGTAGAAGTATATTCAAGAAGAACGGTAGTAGAAGAAGTAACAGGAGATGAATTTCTTGAAATATCCCTTGAAGATGCAAAAAAAATAGATCCTAATTATGAAGTGGATGATGTAATAGAAAAAGCCATTGCGCCTAAAGACTTTGGCAGAATAGCAGCTCAGACTGCAAAACAGGTAGTGGTCCAAAGGATAAGAGAGGCGGAAAGAGGAATTATTTTTGAAGATTTCTCAAATAGACAATCGGAAGTGGTTACAGGAGTCATCCAGAGAATTTCAAAAGGAATGGTATATATCAACTTGGGAAAGACTGAAGGTATTCTTTCTTCAACAGAGCAGGTTCCCGGTGAAAGATATGTGATGAATAATCGAATCAAAGTATATATCATGGAAGTGAAAAAGACTACAAAAGGTCCGCAAGTGTATGTTTCTCGCTCACATCCGGGATTGGTAAAGAGATTGTTTGAGCTGGAGGTACCTGAGATTCATGATGGTGTTGTGGAAATCAAGAGCATTTCAAGAGAGGCAGGTTCCAGAACAAAGATGGCTGTTTATTCAGAAGATGAAAATGTAGATGCGGTTGGTGCATGTGTGGGGCATAAAGGAACAAGAGTTCAAGTTATTGTAGATGAGCTTTTTGGTGAAAAAATAGATATTATTACTTGGAGTGAAGAACCCGAGGAATTGATAAAAAGTGCTTTGAGTCCTGCAAAAGTTGAGCAGGTAATTGTCAATGAAGAAGAAAGAGCGGCTACTGTTGTGGTACCTGATTATCAACTATCATTAGCAATTGGTAAGGAAGGTCAGAATGTGAGATTAGCAGCAAAGTTGACAAGTTGGAGAATTGATATAAAGAGTCATTCCCAGTTTTATCCTGAAGAGGCATTAGATACCTCAATTGATGATGTGAATGAGGAAGAGGAATAATAAGGAGTGGTTTCATGAAAATGAAGAAAATTCCTATGAGAAGATGTGTAGGATGCATGGAGTCAAAACCCAAAAAGGAATTAATTCGAATCGTATGCAATAAAGAAGGTGACTTAAACCTTGATATTACTGGAAAAGCAGCCGGGAGAGGCGTCTATTTGTGCAAAAGCACAGATTGCTTGGAAAAAGCAAAGAAGAGAAAAGCAATCGAAAGAAGTCTGGATAGGGAAATTTTGCCGGAAAAACTGAATGCGGTTTTTGAAGAATTAAAGAATCATGCAGAATAAGATATTGAGATTCTTAGGACTTGCAAGGCGTTCAGGAAACCTGATATCGGGTTATAATACATGTATTCACTATATCAATAAAAATAAAATTAAGCTGCTGATCATTGCTGAAGATGCTTCAGAAAATACTAAGAAAAAATTTATTCAGCTTGCCTTAAAAAAAAAGATTAAGTATATAGTTTGGGGGAATAAAGACGATTTATCGCATTCTATAGGAATGGATAATAGAAGTGTAATAGGAATAGACAATGAGAATTTTGTTTCTGCTATTCTTGCAGAATTTGAAAAGTGATGCGGCTTCAAGTGTGAGGAGGAGTTTGTTATGGCGAAGTATAGAGTGTATGAAATTGCAAAAGAATTAGGATTGAACAGTAAGGAATTAATGGAGTTATTATTGGACATGGGCATTGATGTCAAAAGCCATATGACTGCATTAACGGAAGAAGAATTTCAATTAGTATTATCGGAGCTCTCACCGGATGATTCCAAGATTCCTGTAAGAGGTGATGCTATTAAAGAAACTAACGAGCAGCAAACAAAACAAAAAATGAAAAAATCAAAAGAAGAAGAACGACCAAAGAAAAAAGCAACACAGAAAGATTTGGAAGATATTAAAATAGAAAAACTCAGTAAAAGTGATAAAAAGAAAAAAAAGACCGGTTCATCTCAACAAGAAGAAGCCAAATTGAAAATTTCTGCACCTATTACTGTCAAAGATTTTTCCGAACAAATAGAAAAACCTGTTTCAGAAATAATAATGAAACTTATGGGATTAGGAGTAATGGCAAATATCAACCAAGAGTTGGATAAAGAAACACTCTCTTCTTTAACAAAGGAGTTGGGTGTTCAGGTAATAATCGAAAAGCAGGAAAAAGAAGAAAATAAAGTAGAACATGAAATAGAAGATTTTGAAGATGATCCGATAGATTTGAAACACAGGTCACCGGTTATTACTGTTATGGGGCATGTTGATCATGGCAAAACATCTTTACTTGATACAATCAGAAAAACAAATGTAACGTTAAAAGAATCCGGTGGGATTACCCAGCACATAGGTGCTTCAGAAGTTTATGTCGGTGAAAAAAAGATCGTATTTTTGGATACGCCAGGACATAAAGCCTTTACAGCAATGAGAGCCAGAGGAGCAAAAATAACGGATATTGCGATATTAGTCGTAGCTGCAGATGACGGAGTCAAGCCTCAAACCATCGAAGCTATCAGTCATGCAAAAGCTGCAAATGTACCTATTGTAGTAGCATTAAACAAAATAGATAGGCCTGAAGGTAATCCAACAAGAGTCATGCAGGAATTATCTGAAAATGGACTTCTTGTTGAAGAATGGGGAGGAGATGTTATTTGCGTTCCTGTTTCAGCAAAAACAGGAGAAGGTATAGATCAATTGTTAGAGATGATTTTACTTGTAGCAGAGATGCAGGAATTAAAAGCAAATCCTGACAGACTTGCCAAGGGAATAATCATCGAAGCAAGATTGGATAAGGCAAAGGGACCTGTGGCAACAATTATTGTTCAGACGGGAACCTTGGAAGTTGGTATGCCTATTGTTGCAGGGGCTTCATATGGAAGGGTAAGAGCGATGACAAACAGTAAAGGTGATCCCATACAAAACGCAGGTCCCTCAACAGCAATTGAGATTTTGGGTTTATCCAGTGTTCCTGAAGCGGGAGACATGGTCAATGCTGTAAAAGAAGACCGTGTTGCACGCCACATTGCTGAAGGTCGTCAGGAAAGAATGAGGAAAGAGTCTTTAAAAGCAACGACACATGTGACTTTGGAGGACTTATTCAATCAAATTCAGCAAGGAGAAGTCAAAGAATTAAATATTATTGTTAAAGCTGATGTGCAAGGATCTGTCGGCGCATTATGTCAGTCCCTCATAACTCTTAGCAATGAAGAAGTTAAAATCAATATTATTCATTCCGGAGTAGGGACCATTAATGAATATGATATTCTGTTGGCCTCGGCATCCAATGCTATTATTATTGGTTTTAACGTCAGACCTTCATCAAGTGTTACCAGCTTGGCTGAGAATGAAAAAGTTGATATTAAAAATTATAGGATTATTTATGAAGCCATAGATGATGTAAAAGCAGCAATGAAAGGATTGCTGGATCCTGAGTATAAAGAAGTTATATTAGGAAAAGTTGAAATAAGAGCAACTTTTAAAGTTCCTAATATAGGAACCATAGGAGGAGGCTACGTATTAGAAGGTAAGGTGCTAAGAAATGCTGAAGCACGCTTGGTGAGAGACGGTATTGTAATTTATGAGGGAAAGATTTCATCTCTAAAAAGATTTAAGGATGATGCGAAAGAAGTTGCTTCAGGTTATGAATGTGGAATCGGTTTAGAAAATTACAATGATTTGAAAGAAGGAGACATTATAGAAGCCTTTAAAATGGAAGAAGTTAAAAGATAAAGTTAGAGGTTAGAGGAGTGTTTAGAATGGGAAAAAGTTACAGGTCAAGTCGTGTTGCTGTTGAAATAAAAAGAGTAGTCAGTATGATGCTGATTAATGAACTTAAAGACCCTCGTATTTCAACTATGACAAGTGTTACCGGTGTAGAAGTAACTGAAGACCTTAGCTATGCAACGGTATACTTAAGTATTTACGGCTCAGATGAAGAAAAAGACAATACTCTGGAGGCTTTGAGAAGCGCTTCAGGGTTCATAAGAAAAGAAGTCAGCAGGCAAATCAAAATGCGACACACTCCGGAGTTTATTTTCAAAATAGACAATTCCATTGAATATGGAATTCATATTTCTAAAATAATCGAAGGAATAGGAAAGGATAACAAAAGTAATAATGAGGAATAAATCCGTATTTAAACAAATCGTAAAGGCCACTCAGGAAGCTGATTTTATTTTAATATTCCCACATGTCATACCGGATGGTGATACAATCGGATGTGCGGCAGCTTTATACAGAGCCCTTAAAAAAAACGGGAAAAAAGTAAAAGTAATTGATGAAAATGATATTCCTGGTTACCTAAAATTTCTGTCAAAAGAATATAAAACGAATGAAGTTTTTAATGAACAACCGGATCTTTGTATCTCAGTGGATTGTAGTGATTTAGGAAGACTTGGAAAGAGAAAAGAAGCTTTTTTTTCCGGAAAAGATACGGTTAATATTGACCATCACCCTACTAATACTTGCTATGCAAATCTTAATTATGTCGATAAAAATGCTTCAGCCACTGGAGAGATTATATTTGATTTATTGAGAAATATTAATGCAGAATTTGATCAATTTATTGCAGAAGCGATTTATTCGGCGATTTCAACAGATACAGGTAGTTTTAAATATACAAATACATCTGTAAAATCTCATCTGGTTGCTGCAGAGTTATTGGGTTTGGGCGTAGACTTAAATGAAATCAGCGTGGAGCTATATCAGAATACAAGATTGGAAAAAATTCTTCTTGAAAAGGAAGTCCTTGGGACTTTAGAAATTCTCTTTGATGGAAAGGCAGCATCTGCTTATGTTGTTCAGGATATGTTGACAAAAACTGATGCGGTTATGGATGAGTCAGAAGGTTTTATCGAAATTCTTCGAAATATTCAGGGTGTTGAAGTAGCTATACTATTTAAAGAAATACATCCGGATGAGATAAAAATCGGTTTACGGGCTAAAAGGTTTGCGGATGTGAGCAAAATTGCCATGAAATTTGGCGGTGGAGGACATGTAAAAGCAGCAGGATGCAGTATAAAAGGAAGTTTGGACGATGCAAAAAAGTTAGTTTATGAAGCAACAGAGGAAATGCTTAATAGTATGATACAGGAGTAGTTTATTGTGGATGGAATTATTAATTTATATAAACCTGAGGGTATTACTTCTCATGATGCGGTAAGTGCTGTCAGAAGGCAGTTCAAGGGAACGAAAGCAGGACATGCAGGAACCTTGGATCCCATGGCTTCAGGCGTATTGCCTGTCTGTATGGGTAAAGCTACTCGGATTACGGAGTATCTTTTGTCAAGTGATAAGCGCTATAGGTGTGAAATGACATTGGGAGTTGAAACCGATACACAGGATATATGGGGCAACCTTATCAAAGAAAGAGAAACAGTGTATGATACATCACAAATTTCCGATACGATTTCTGAATTCACAGGTATTATTAAACAGACACCGCCGCTGTATTCGGCAGTAAGGGTCAATGGAATGAGGCTTTATGAATATGCCAGAGCGGGAATGGATGTTAAGAGAAAGCCAAGAAACGTTGAAATTTACAATATTAACATAATAAGCATTCAAGACGGTAAAGTGATGATGGATGTAGCATGCTCAAAAGGAACCTACATAAGAACACTATGCCATGATATAGGGGCAAAATTAGGCTGTGGAGCTGTGATGAGCTATCTTAAAAGAACTGCCAGCGGACTTTTCAAGATAGAGAACACCGTTTCTTTGGAAGAAATTTCTAAAATTCCGGAGAGTCAATTCCTTTTACCAATGGATTATCCCTTGGATTTTATGGGGAAAGTTGATTTAAACAGTAAGGATAGTTTTCTGAAGGCTTTAAATGGTTGTATTCTTAATAGAGATGATTTTATTATTAAAAAGCAAAAAAAGAATGATTTATATAGGATTTATTTTAACGAAAAATTTATTGCATTAGGAAATTTCAACGAAGCAAATCAAACAATAAAGCTAAAAAAAGTATTTAAAGAGCAGTAAATTTTACCTGAAATTACATTTTACATTCTAAACCTGAGGTGGGCGGATGAAAATATTTTACCATATAGATGATGTTAAGCGCATCGGGAAAACAGGGGTAGCATTAGGCAACTTTGACGGCGTACATATTGGTCACCAGAAACTGATTCGCAGCACGGTGGAAAGTTGTAAGAAAAATAATCTTTCGAGTATCATATTTACATTTTTAAATCATCCCAAGAATATTACGAAAGAATTAAATTCTGTTAAGACGATTATCACATGGGAAGAGAAGATAGAGTTGATTCAATCTTTAGGTGTAGACTATTTGGTTGCAGTTGAATTTGATAAAAGATTTAAGGAAATGCGCCCAGAGGAGTTTGTTACAAAGATTTTGATTGAAAAGTTGAATATGCAAAAGGCAAATTGCGGCTTTCATTATAGATTTGGGCATAAGGCGCAAGGGAATACGGAACTTTTATCCGAGATGGCAAGAAGTTATCAATTTGATATTTTTGTTCTGGAACCTGTCAAAATTGAAAATAAGCTTGTTAGCAGTACAATAATAAGAGAGTTGATTGCTACCGGTCAAATGGAAGAATGTATAAAATTTCTCGGAAGACGTTATTCTTTGGAAGGAACAGTGGTTTTGGGGAAACAATTAGGCAAAAAAATGGGGTTTCCTACAGCAAATATTTTGGTTAATGAAAGTCGAGTGATTCCGCCTAATGGAGTATATATCACAAAATGTTTTATCAATAATAATGCATATGACAGCGTTACCAATATAGGCTATAATCCAACAGTTGGAGGGAAAAAAAGGCTTATAGAAACTTATATTAAAGGTTTTAATAAAGAGATATACGGCGAGGTGATAAAGATAGAATTTTATAAATGTATTCGCAGTGAGGTAAAATTTAAAAGCATTGAAGAATTAAAAAATCAGATTCAAAAAGATTTAGTTATTGCCAATGCCTACTATAAATCAAAATGATGTTTACAAGACTTGCTTATTTATGGTAAAATAATGCGTTAGAAGAAACCGTTTGCTATGTATTGCGATTCTCCGCCGTATTACTTGGCTAATGGGGATAATAAAAAGAGGAGGTGAACTTTTATGGTAATGTCTAAAGAAAGAAAATCCGAGATAATTGATGATTTTAAAGTTCATGAAGGAGATACAGGTTCTCCTGAAGTTCAGGTTGCGCTGCTTACTTTCAGAATCAATGAGCTTAATGAACATCTTAAGATTCATAAAAAAGACCATCATTCAAGGAGAGGTCTCTTGAAGATGGTAGGGCAGAGAAGAAATATGCTGAACTATCTCAAAGAAAAAGATATTGAAAGATATCGAGCCATTATCGGGCGTTTAGGATTAAGAAAATAGTAAATAATAAAGCGGGGGAGGTTGTTATTACTTTTCCCGCATTTATTATGTGATACTTACTGTTGATTATTCTAAAAGCAGTATTAACAAAATACTATTAAGGTGAAAATTATGTTGTGAATTCACACACGTAGGTTTGGGTCAGGCTTGAAAAATTAGCTTATTCGAGAGAGTAGGTTAACTTGTCAAGCCTGGGTCTACACATTATCGGAGGTTAAATTTATGGAAATGAAAGTTTTTAGAAAAGAAATTGCAGGAAGAACTCTGCATGTTGAAACCGGAAAAGTTGCACAACTTGCCGACGGAGCGGCAATGCTCAGATATGGTGATACGGCTGTACTTGTTACAGCAGTTGCATCTGCGGAGCCAAAAGAAAATATTGATTTTTTTCCGCTAAGTGTTGATTATGAAGAGAGATTGTACTCCGTAGGAAAAATTCCGGGTGGTTTTATTAAGAGAGAAGGCAGACCTACAGAAAAGGCAATTCTAAGTGCACGGCTTATCGACAGACCTATAAGACCACTTTTTCCAAAAGGCTATTATAATGATGTACAAGTGGTTGCAACTGTTATGTCTGTTGATTCGGACTGTGCCCCGGAAATCATCGCAATGATTGGGTCTTCGATTGCTTTATCTATTTCCGGAATTCCCTTTCAGGGACCGACAGGCTCTGTCCTGGTAGGTATGATAAATGATGAGTTTGTTGTAAACCCTACATTGGAGCAACGAGAAGAGAGCAAGCTGCATTTAGTGGTTTCAGGAACAAAAGATGCTATTATGATGGTTGAAGCAGGCGCAAGTGAAGTATCTGAAGAGACAATGCTGGATGCTATTTTATTTGCGCATGATGAGATCAAGAAAATCATTGAGTTCATTGAAGAAATTGTAGCAGAAGTAGGGAAAGAAAAAAAAGAAGTCGTTCTATATAAGGTTTCAGATGAACTGGAGCAGGAAGTCAGGGATCATGTGGCAGATAAAATGAAAGAAGCTATTCTTACAAAAGATAAGCAAGAACGCTTAGATAGAATGGATCTTGTAAAAAAGGAGACAATTGAGTTTTTTGCAGAAAAATATCCTGACAATTTGAAAGATGTGGACTCGGTAATTTATTCTATGACAAAAGAATTGGTCAGAGAAATGATAACAAATGAGTGCATTCGACCGGATAACAGATTGCCTGAAGAAATACGCCCTATTTGGTGCGAAGTTTCTGTGCTTCCAAGAACACACGGTACAGGCCTTTTTACCAGAGGACAGACTCAGGTTCTGACAGTCGCAACTTTAGGTGCAATTGGTGATGCACAGGTATTAGATGGTCTTGGCGAAGAAGAGGAAAAAAGATATATGCATCATTATAATTTTCCTCCTTATAGCGTAGGGGAAGCTCGATTCATGAGAGGTCCCGGAAGACGTGAAATAGGTCATGGGGCTCTTGCAGAAAGGGCGCTGATACCTGTACTTCCTGATGAGAGTGAGTTTCCATATACTTTAAGACTTGTATCCGAAGTTTTAAGTTCAAATGGAAGTACTTCACAGGCATCTGTTTGTGGGAGCACTTTAGCTCTTATGGATGCAGGCGTACCTATAAAAGCCCCTGTGGCGGGTATTGCCATGGGACTTATTAAAGAAGGTGAAAAAGTTACAATTCTAAGTGACATACAGGGGATGGAAGACTTTTTGGGGGATATGGATTTTAAAGTTGCAGGAACAGCAAATGGGATTACGGCGATACAAATGGATATAAAGATTCATGGAATAAGTAAAGAAGTATTAAAAACTGCTTTGAAACAGGCGAAGGAAGGCAGAATGCATATTATGGAAAAGATGCTTTCTGTAATAGACAAGCCAAAAACCGAATTATCACCTTATGCACCCAGAATATTGAATATAAAAATTGATCCTGATAAAATACGAGAGGTTATTGGTCCGGGAGGAAAAACCATTAATCGTATTATAGATGAATCAGGGGTAAAAATTGACATCGAGGATGACGGAAGAGTGTTTATAACTGCGAGAGATATGATATCAGGGAATAAAGCAATAGACGAAATTCAAAAAATAATTAAAGTTCCTGAGCCGGGTGAAACTTATATGGGGAAGGTCACCAGAATAATGAATTTTGGAGCATTTGTTGAGATACTTCCGGGGAAAGAAGGGCTATTGCACATATCCAAGATCGCACATGAAAAAATTGGAAAAGTGGAAGATGTGCTCAAAGTTGGGGATGAAGTAATGGTTAAATTAATCGAAATAGACAATCAGGGCAGAATTAATCTATCAAGAAAAGACTTGTTAAAGAAAGAAAATGGAACAGAATCAAGAAAAGAAAATCGTGAAAAAAAAGATGAAAGATCGAAAAAATTTAACCCAAAACCCCCTAAAAATGAAGATGTTGATGTAGCTCCGTCTAAAGAGAAACAGGAAAACAAAAAAGATGAAAAGAAAAAGAGATTCTTTTTCTAAACAACAATGGAATTAATGTTTTTTCAACAGCCTGAGACAGCTCAAATGAGCTGTCTTTCATCATTTCATATAGAAGATATTGGTTATAGGACTTGATTTTTCACCATATATATATATTAGGGGTGGTATAATGAAGAGGTCCTTTACGTTAATGTTTTTTATATGCGTCATACTTATTGCTGTTTTATTTTCTGCCGGACAATATGAAAATGAAGAATATATATCTACGGCCGGTGAAGTAATACGTAACGGAGATACATCAAGTAAGATAATCTCTTTTGCATGTAATGTGGATTGGGGCAGTGAGATACTCCCAAGTATGTTTCAGATATTTGATAAAAATAATATAAAGATTACTTTTTTTGTAACAGGTAATTGGGCAGAAAAAAATCCTGAACTTTTAAGGGAAATGTATCTAAGAGGTCATGAAATCGGAAATCACGGATATGGACATAGATTATGCAGTCAAATTGATAGAGAACAGGTAATAAAAGAAATAAAGAACACTGAAGAAGTTGTAAGAAACTTGACAGGATCAAACACAGTCTTCTTCGCACCACCCTCCGGTGATTATGATGATAGGACTGTACAAATATGCGATGAACTTGGATATAAATTAATACTTTGGTCCATTGATACCATAGATTGGAAATCGGATTCTACTGCTGATAAAATTAAAAAAAGGGTCGTCGAGAAGCCTTTAAATGGATCCATTGTTTTAATGCATCCAAAATCGGAGACGATAAAAGCTTTACCGGAGATCATAGAGTTTATTCGTTCACAGGGTGTTGAAATTGTTCCGGTGGGTAGATTAATAGAGAACCAATAGTTGCAATAAGATATGTGTTTTTATATAATATTCCATATTGTTAAAAATATTTGGAGGACGATGGATGATTATTAAAAGAAATCTTAGCAATGGAATAGAGTTGATTATGGAAAAAGTTCCTTACGTGCGTTCGGTGTCTATAGGAATATGGGTCCGGGCGGGTTCGGTTAATGAAGACGAAAACAACAACGGAATTTCTCATTTTATTGAGCATATGTTATTTAAAGGTACAGAAAAAAGAACTGCGAAAGATATTGCGGGTGATATAGATAAAATAGGCGGACAGATCAATGCATTTACCGGAAAAGAAAGCACTTGTTATTATGTTAAGGTGCTGGATACTCATGTTGAAGACGGCGTGGAAATATTATTGGACATGCTATTAAATTCTAAGTTTGACGAAAAAGAAATGTTGAAAGAAAAAGCTGTTGTATATGAAGAGATTAATATGTATGAAGATTCTCCCGAAGATACGGTACATGATTTGTTATCAGAGATTGTTTTTGATGGACATCCTCTTTCCAGGTCGATTATCGGAAACAGGGAAACGATACAATCTTTTGATCGTGACATGATAATGTCATTTATGAATGAAAACTACTCTCTTGACAATATTATTGTATCCGCGGCAGGTAATATCGATGAGGAACAAATAATAAATATACTTGAAAGCAGTATGTTCCCATTCATTAGAAGAGATAGAATATCTTA
>CAZKKX010000019.1:0-24525 GCA_964553505.1 uncultured Eubacteriales bacterium
AAATCATTTGATCTTTTATCTGTGACGGACGGTTTGACTACAACAGATTCCTTATTGATCCTTGCCATTGCTTTCAGATTTTCAGCTTCCTCGTCAATATAAACCCTGTTTTTATCACGGCTATAGGTCACATGAAAGAAACTCTTCAAAACATCTAAAGGAAAATATAATTGCCCTTCAATATTTCTCAGTGGAATATAAGCATAGTCCATATTCTGTTTAATAAACTCTGTTACTTCCACATCTTCAAGAATCAGATTGGCATTTGCTATATCAATCACAATTTGTTTGTTGAATTCATCCACGGTGATTCTGGAACTTCTTATGTATTTGCCAATCATACTGCAAGGTAAAAAAATACCGCCATTAATTGAATAGGCATTTTCATTTCTGATTTCATTCCCTTTATAGTAAATGCTTATCTTGGAATTATCAGATAACGCATCTACAGATAAAAACCCATCCACATGAACAAATATAATAATTATGCTTAGTAACATTAAAATAAAAAAAGATTTTCTCTGTTTACTCATTTTCTATCCTCTTAATCTTATGTATTTATCTAATTATAATATATGTATTCGCGACAATAAAGTTAAAATATTATTACAATTCGACAACAATTTCCAAAAACGCAAGGAACGGTTCTATAATAAGAACCGTTCCTTGCGTTTTTTATTTTTTTCTGCCCTTTAGACAAGAAGTTCGTCCAAAAATCTCGACAATTCTTCTTTACCCTGTTTGTTTAGAGATGAAACAAGCAAAAGCTTGTCTTCTTTATTTAAGTGCAACTCTTTTCGGATAAGAGCTATTTTTTTTTGCTTTTCATTATTAGAAATTTTATCTGATTTTGTTGCGACAACAAAACCATCTAAATGATAAAATCTCAGCCAGTCATACATTTGTATATCCATACCGGTAGGAATATGTCTGGAGTCAACGAGCTGTACAACTTTTATCAAATTTTCTCTTGTTTTTAAATAGTTTTCTATCATAGAGCCCCATTTTTCTTTTTCTGATTTAGAAACCTTCGCATATCCATATCCAGGCAAATCTACAATTCTAAACGCATGATTCACCTCATAGAAATTAATGGTCTGTGTTTTCCCAGGGCTGGAACTGGTGCGGGCAAATCTTTTTCTATTTAATATCAAATTAATCAGTGATGACTTCCCTACATTAGAACGTCCTGCAAAGGCAATCTCGGGCAAATTTTTGTCAGGATACTGTTGTGGGCGCACTGCAACAGCAGTAAGCTCAACTGTTTTAATAATCATTTTTTAGTTCCCCTTAACAAGTGTATGCTCTAAAACCTTATCCATTTCTTTTATAAGAACAAATTCCAATTTCTTTTTAACATTATCCGGAATATCTTCTATATCTTTTTCATTTTCAGCAGGAAGCAGTACTTTTTTTATACCAGCCCTATTTGCTGCCAGTACTTTTTCCTTAATACCGCCAACAGGCAATACTTTGCCTCTTAAAGTAATCTCTCCAGTCATGGCTACATTCTTATCCGTCGGTATTCCTGTTAAAGAAGAAATAACGGACATACACATAGTTACTCCTGCGGATGGACCATCTTTAGGAGTTGCTCCCTCTGGAATATGAATGTGAATATCATAATCTTTATAGAAATTGGTGTCAATGTTCAAATCCTTCGCTTTTGAGCGAATATAACTGATTCCGGCTTTTGCAGATTCTTGCATCACATCACCTAATTGGCCTGTTAAAACAAGCTTACCTGTACCAGCCATTATGGTTGTTTCGATATAAAGTGTATCGCCGCCAAAAATAGTCCAAGCTAATCCGGTTGTAACACCTATTTCATTAACGGTATCAATAACATCATATCTATATTTTCTTTTTCCAAGATATTTTTCCAAATTTCCTGAATTAATTCGAACAACGCTAATGTTTTTCTCTACAATTCTTTTGGCAGCTTTTCTACAGATGTTGGCAATCTGTCTTTCCAAATTTCTGACACCTGATTCTTTCGTATAATAATTCACAACATCTCTTATAACCTGCTCCGACAAAAAAAGCCTCTTCTCGTCTAATCCATGTTCTTTCTTCTGCTTTGGAACCAAGTATTTCAGTGCGATATTTACTTTTTCTTCCTCGGTATATCCCGATATTTCAATAATTTCCATTCTGTCCAATAACGGTCTTGGTATCGTCTCCGTAGTGTTTGCTGTTGTTATAAACATTACTTTTGATAAATCAAAAGGCACTTCAAGATAATGATCTGTAAATTCTTTATTCTGTTCGGGATCTAACACTTCTAATAAAGCAGATGCAGGATCGCCCCTGAAATCATTTCCTATTTTGTCCACTTCGTCAAAGAGAAAAACCGGATTATTGGACTCTGCATCTTTGATAGCAGAGATGATTCGCCCAGGTATTGCTCCAATATAAGTACGTCTGTGTCCTCTTATTTCCGCTTCATCTCTTACACCGCCCAAAGACATTCTGACGAAATTTCTGCTCAACGACCTGGCTACAGATTTTGCTATTGATGTTTTTCCAACCCCGGGCGGACCTACTAAACAGAGTATGGGCCCTTTCATTCCTTTAGATAGTTTCCTAACAGCAAGATACTCCAGAACCCTTTCTTTCACTTTATCCAATCCGTAATGATCTTCTTCCAATATCTTTTTTGAACGATTGATATCAATACTGTCTTTAGTCTTTTTATTCCAAGGTAATTCCAACACCCATTCTACATAAGTTCTGATAACACCACTTTCTGCAGAAGAAGACGGAATTTTGGCAAGCCTGTTAATTTCTTTTTCTACTTTTTCGTGGACTTTTTTAGATAATTTCAGTTTCTTAAGTTTAGATAAATAATTCTCTATCTCCTCTTCAATACTCTCGTCCTGCCCAAGTTCTTCCTGGATGGCTCTAAGCTGCTCTTTGAGATAATATTCTTTCTGAACCTTATTGATTTGTGAACGTACTTTTATATTAATATCTCTTTCTATTTTCAAAACTTCATTTTCTCTTGTCAAAAGTTTGTGTACAATTTCTAATCGATTTTTAAACTCAAATGCTTCAAGAATTTCCTGCTTCTGGTCTATCCGAATATCCATATGCGATGTAATAACGTCTGCAAGTCTTCCCGGTTCTTCTATGGAAGCAACCGAAGGGAAAATGTCGGGGGATATTTTCGAATTTAATGTCAAGTATTCTTCAAATTTATTTAGTACTGCTCTCATTAACGCTTCTATTTCCTGGGAAACATCTGAAGAATCTTCTTCATATATTTCTTTAATTTCACATTTAAAAAAAGGTTCTTCAAAAATCGTACCTTTAATGATACCTCTACTAAGACCTTCCACCAAAACTCGTATGGCATCTCCCGGTAGTTTTAACATTTGCTTTATTTTTGCAACAGTACCTATTTTATAAAAATCTTCAGTAGTAGGTATATCTGTTTCGGCATTAATCTGAGAGGAAAGAAAAATAAGCTGATCATTGATCATCGCCTCTTCCAAAGCATTTATTGATTTTTCACGTCCTACATCAAAATGCAATACCATATATGGAAAAATTGCCAGCCCTCTTAAAGGGATCATTGGTAGACTGATGTTTTCCTTTTTGTCATTCATTATATCACTCCTTGCTATTATCCTTAGCTTGTATCATTTTCTATATAATTTAAAATATGTGAATCATTCTTTCACATATTTATTTTGATGAAAAACTGTTATTATATACTTTTATTGTGACAATTATTATAAACAACTCAAATATATATTTCAATATTTTCCATCACATTATCAAAGAAAAACAGGCGGCGTTGCCGTCTGTTTATGATGCCGATTCCTGATTTCGGTTTCTTTTTTTAGAATCCTCTATCACAAGAGTGGGGTTCGTATTATTGAATATTGTTTCCTTAGTAATAATACATTTTCTAATATCATTTCGAGACGGGATCTCATACATGATTTCTGTCATTATTTTTTCCAAAATACTTCTTAATCCCCGAGCTCCTGTTTTCTTCTCAATAGCTTTTTCTGCTACGGCACTATACGCTTCTTCTTCTAACTCTAACTCAACCTCATCCAGTTTGAACAGTTTTTTATACTGTTTTATCAAGGCATTCTTAGGTTCTCTGATAATTCTAATCAGCGCTTCTTTTCCCAACTCTGACAGCGTTATTATAACCGGGAGTCTTCCAATGAATTCAGGTATTAAACCATATTTCAATAAATCTTCCGGCTGCACCTGAGTCAGAATCTTACTGGTTTCTATAATAGAATTCTTATTCTCGGAAGTAAATCCGATGGTTTTTTCTCCGATTCGATTTTTAATAATCTTGTCAAGACCATCAAAGGCACCTCCACAAATAAACAGAATATCTGTCGTATCAATTTGTATAAACTCTTGATGCGGATGTTTCCTGCCACCTTGTGGCGGAACACTTGCAACTGTTCCTTCCAAAATTTTTAAAAGTGCCTGCTGTACACCTTCGCCGCTGACATCACGAGTGATGGAAGGATTATCGGTTTTTCTTGCAATCTTATCAATTTCATCAATATATATGATACCCTTCTGGGCACGGTCAATATCATAATCAGCCGACTGAATCAATTTCAGCAGAATATTTTCAACATCTTCACCAACATAACCTGCTTCTGTTAAGGCAGTTGCATCAGCTATTGCAAAAGGAACATTCAGTATTTTGGCTAAAGTTTGAGCAAGTAAAGTTTTACCTGATCCTGTAGGCCCAATCATTACAATATTACTTTTCTGAATTTCTACATCACTTTTATTGGTATTGTTAATTCTTTTATAATGATTATAAACAGCCACTGCTAAACCTTTTTTTGCTTCATCCTGTTCAATAACATATTCATTTAAAATCTGGAAAATATCTTTAGGTTTCGGAAGCTTTTCCCCATATTGATTGTTAAGAGAACCCGCTTCCTCAGATATAATTTCCTGACATAATTCAATGCATTCGTCACAGATATATACACTTGGTCCTGCAACCAATCGCTTTACCTGATCCTGGGATTTACCGCAAAAAGAACATTTCAACTGTTTTTTCTCATCAAATCTGGACATCAGTTCACCTCTGTTACTTTTTTTTAGATGCAATCACCTTATCTATTATACCATATTCAACAGCCTCGTCGGCAGTCATAAAATTATCTCTATCTGTATCTCTGGCTACTTTTTCTATCAACTGGCCTGTTCTTTCACTTAATATGTGATTTATCTTATCTCTCATCTTCAGAATTCTTTCCGTATGTATCCGGATGTCTTCTGCCTGACCCTTCATGCCACCTATTGGCTGATGAATCATTATTTCTGAATTAGGAAGAGCATATCTTTTACCTTTTGCTCCTGCCGCGAGTAAAAAGGCTCCCATGCTGGCAGCCATTCCAACACATGTCGTAGAAACATCCGGTTTTATGTGCTGCATGGTATCATAAATAGCCATACCAGCCGTAATTGAGCCCCCGGGACTATTGATATATAACATAATATCTTTATCAGGGTCCTCGGATTCAAGAAACAACAGTTGGGCGATAATAAGACTTGCTACATTATCATTTACTTCTTCTCCTAAAAAGACAACTCTGTCTTTTAATAAACGAGAATAAATATCATAGGATCTTTCTCCTCTATTAGTCTGCTCTACCACCATAGGAATAAGCGACATAATTCATTCCTCCTCTTAGATAATTATGAAAGCTTGGCATTATTAAGTAAAAAATCAATGGTTTTAGTATAATTCAAATCTTTTTTAATGTAATCAAAATTTTCAGGTTTTAGAGATTTTTTAAAAGTTTCTACATCTGTTTTGTATTCTTCTGCAAATTTTTTAATCTCTTCTTCCATATCTTCCTCAGATACCTGGATGTTTTCAAGATTTGAAACAGTTTCAACTGCAAGCCGTGTTTTTACTTTAACTTCAGCATCTTTTCGCATATCTTCTCTCAATCCGGTCATATCTTTATTTATATATTTCAAATAATTCTCTATATCCAAACCTTGATATTTTAATTGAAAATCAAACTCTTTAATCATGTCATCAATCTGGTCTTCAATCATAATTTCAGGAATATCTGTATCTGTCTGCTCAATTAATTTTTCCAGCACTGCCTTCTTTTGTTCTGTTTTCGCTTTCTCTTTTGCTGCTTTTAGCTGCTTTTCATGAATATCTTTCTTTAATTCTTCTAAAGTATCGAATTCACTGACATCTTTTGCAAATTCATCGTCTAACTCAGGTATTTCTTTCTCCTGTATCTGATTAATTTTCACTTTAAAAACAGCTTCTTTGCCTGAAAGATTGGGATTATAGTCTTCAGGAAAAGTTACCTTAACCTCCACCTCTTCTCCTGCATTATGTCCTACTAACTGCTCTTCAAAACCTGGAATATAATTTCCTGTGCCAATAACAAGAACCTGATTTTCCGCAGTTCCTCCTTCGAATTGTTCTTCACCAATATGCCCTTCATAATCAATATTTACAGTATCGCCTTCTTTAGCTTCTCTTTCTACATTAATGAGACGTGCATTTCTTTCCAACATAGATTTTATTTCTTTTTCAATATCTTCATCTGTAACATTATACTCAATTTTTTTTGCTTCTATACCTTTGTAGTCTTTAACAATGACTTCCGGCTTTACAGTAACCGTAACACTGATAACCAGATTTTTATCTTTTCCAATCTCTTCAATATCAATAGCGGGACGATCTACCGGTTCGAGTTCTATCTCTTCTATAGCATTGGCATATTCTGTAGGAAATAAATTATTGATAGCGTCATCATAAAAAATCCCTTCGCCATATTTCATTTCAATAATTTTTCTGGGCGCCTTTCCTTTTCTGAATCCATCCACTATGTATTTTTTTCTGTTTTGTTCATAGGCTTTCTTTACAGCTTCTTCAAAAGTATCTGCGCCGATTTCCATTCTAAATGTTACTTCGTTTTTTTCTTTCTTAACAAGTTTATAGCTTGATTTCATGATATTTCCTCCTCAAAAGCAACTTCATATTTATGATTTCACAACATTTATAAGACCAATGGAGTTCCATTGGTCTTTATTTTTTCTGCATAATATAATAATTATACCATTCTACATTCAGTTGTAAACCCAGGAATCATATAATTTTCTTTTTTCTTCTTAATTTTTTTATTTATTCTTCTTGACTATTCCTAAATGCATTCGATACAATTATAAATAGCTTGATACATTAATGAAGCATAGGAGGAGATAATTAAAGATATGAAAGATGACGAAATTTTAGAAACAAAAACAAATCCTGTTATGAATGAATTTATTTCAAAAACACCTAACGAGGAATTACTCTCCGTATTGGATTATGTTCAGGATGCCATTATTATCGATGATGAAAACGGAAACACATTATGGTTAAACAAAGCTGCCGAAGAACTTTATTCCATTGACAAAAAAGAGATCATAGGTCATAACATTTCTGAATTGGAAACTTCGGGTATTTTCTCCCCATCTGTTGCTAAAATGGTATTAGAAAAGAAAAAATCCGTGAATATTCTTCACAGTAATAAAGAAGGCAAAAAACTTCTTACAACAGGTTCTCCTATTTTTGATCAAAATCAACAAATCAAAAAAATAATCAGCACCTCTCGAGATATAACTGAACTTATTCAGCTCAAAAACAGGATTGAAGATGTTCAGACCGCTTTAGATGAATTAAAATCACAGAAAAAGGTGTTTTACGGAGATATTATCGCAAACAGCCCTACTATGTATAATGTCATTCAACTGGCAAAACGATTGGCTCAAATAGATTCTACCGTTCTTATTACAGGCGAATCCGGCGTTGGAAAAGGCGTTATAGCAAAACTCCTTCACGAAACAGGGAAACGTAAAAATTATCCTTTTGTAAAAGTTAATTGCGGTGCTATACCGGACAATCTCATTGAATCTGAACTTTTTGGTTATGAATCAGGTGCTTTCACAGGGTCAAGAAAAGAAGGAAAAAAAGGCTTGTTTGAGATGGCGCAAAACGGGACCATTTTTTTGGATGAAATTTCCGAGTTACCACTTCACCTTCAGGTAAAAATACTTCAGGTCATCCAAGATAAAGACATTCAAAGAGTAGGTAGTGTAGAATCAGTATCTGTAAACGTAAGAATTATTGCTGCCTCCAATAAGGATCTGCTATCCATGGTTAACGAAGGACAATTTCGAGAAGACCTTTATTACCGACTATATGTGGTTCCAATTAATATTCCTCCTTTGAGGGAAAGACAAGAAGACATCATCCCCATGGTAAGACATTTTTTGCAAAAGTATAATAAAAAATTTAATGACAAAAAAAGAATCGATCCCAACACAATCGCCATGCTGATTAAATATCACTGGCCAGGAAACGTCAGGGAATTGGAAAATATTATCGAGAGACTTATTATTACAACAAAAGGTTCAATAATTCTACCCGATAATCTGCCGACTTATATATTTGAAAACACAAGAAGCACCAGCGGAGAAATTACACTCTTTCCTATCATGAATTTAAAAAAAGCTCTGGAAGAAACAGAAAAGCAAATTTTAAAAAATGCTGCAGACAAATATAAAACAACAAGACAGATTGCCAGGGCTTTAGGAGTAAGTCAACCTACAGTAGTAAGAAAAATGCAAAAACATAAAATATCAGGCTCGATAGATTCAGTATAGCATCTTAGATTTATCCTTGAATCAATATCGATGAAATCGAAAGATTTGAAAGCTGCAAAGAGCAAAAAACAAAAAATTCTTACTTTTACGCTCTCTGCGATTCATTTATAAATCAATTCGTGTTGTTATTGATAAAATCTATTATTGTAACTATGCAATTGCAAGGCATTCAAGATATTTCTTCGTTTGGTATAGTTTTTGCGTAATAAGAGTAATATAATTAACATATAGTAATAATCAGAATGAAGTGCATTTTTTGGGTTATTTTACAAATTATTTAGGTAATATTTAGTTTATTTTAACATTATTTTGTTATCATAAACTAACTATATTATATAATTTTCAATTAAAAGGAGGCTGTTAAATATGAATGCTGCTGAATATGTAGCAAATCTGGTTGAGAGAGCTAAAAAAGCTCAGGCTATAGCGGAAGGATTTACTCAAGAACAGGTGGACGAGCTTTGTGCTGCTATTTCTTACAATGGTACAAAAAAAGATTTTGCAACTGAAGTATCTAAATTATTAGTTGAAGAGTCAGGCATGGGTTTAGTCGATCATAAAGTCGGCAAAATGATGACAAAAATAAAAGGTACATATCGAGATATGAAAGGTCAAAAATCTGTAGGCGTAGTAGAAAGAAATGAAGAATTGGGATTAATGAAGTTGGCAAAACCTGTTGGTGTTATAGGTGCACTTATCCCTGTAACTAATGGAGAAGCAACTCCTTTTGTTAAAGCAATCACTGCTATCAAGGGAAGAAATGCCATTATCCTTGCACCCCATCCAAAAGCAAAGAAAACAAATTCTGTTGCTACTGAAAATATCCGGGCTACTCTTAAAAAATATAATGCTCCTGAAGATCTGGTAATTTCCATCGATCCTGAATATGTTAGCGTGGAATGCAGTGGTGAATTGATGAAGCAAGTAGATATGGTGCTGGCAACAGGCGGCACGCCAATGGTTAAGGCTGCATACAGCTCCGGAACACCTACTATCGGTGTTGGAACGGGAAATGCATCCATGATTGTAGATGGATCAACTGATTTAGATGTTACTGCCAACATGGTTATGCGCTCCAAAACTTTTGACCATGCAACAAGTTGCTCAACTGAAAACAACTTAGTTATAAATGAAGAAGTATATGATGATTTTGTAAAAGCATTAGAAAATCAAGGCGGATATTTAATTAAGAACGGTACATCGGAAAAAGATAAATTGAGAGAAACAGTATGGCCTGACGGACATACATTAAGCCGGCACATAGTTGCACAACCTGTTGAAAAAATTGCAGAACTTGCAGGACTAAAACTTCCGTCCGGAACAAAATTCATTATGGTTGAAGAAGATGGCATTGGACCAAACAACTTATTCTCCGGTGAAAAACTATCTGTAATCACAACACTTCATAAATACAAGGACTTCCATGACGGATTAGATCAACTGGAAAGTATTATTAATTACATGGGTCAAGGACATTCATGCGGTATTCATACAAAGCATGATTATCGAGTTCTTGAACTTGCAGAGAGAATGAAAGTCGCCCGAATCATGGTTAATCAACCACAATGTCTGGCTAACAGCGGTGCATGGACAAACGGTATGCCGATGTCCATGACATTAGGATGCGGTACATGGGGAAACAACAGTGTATCAAGTAATGTTAATTGGAAAGATCTTCTGAACTTTACTTGGGTTTCTTATCCCATATCTTCAACTCAACCTTCAGATGAAGAACTTTTCCCTGCATCCGTAGTTGAATTCAATAAATAGAATAACCCTATTCAAATAACCATTATTCATCGGGGATATCTACGGATATTCCTGGTGGATCTTCCTATAATAAATGAATTGGAGGTTTAATAATATGTCTAAAATTAGAGAAATGGATTTGAAGTATAATCTTCATTCCTGGAGTGCCCAAAAAGCATTGAAGCCTGAAGTTGTCACTAAATCTGAAGGTGTTTACATTTGGAACGAAGAAGGCAAAAGATTTTATGATATGTCCGCACAATTAGTCAATATGAATTTGGGGCATGGAAACAAAAAAATCATTCAAGCAATAAAAGATCAGGCTGACAGAATGCCCTTTATCGGACCAGGTTATGCCATTGATGTGCGAGCAGAAGCAGCTAAAAAAATCGTGGAAGTTGCACCTGACAATATGTCAAAAGTATTCTTTACCAATGCAGGTGCCGAAGCAAATGAAAATGCCATCAAAATGGCTAAAATGTACACAGGTAAATACAAAATATTCTCTACCTATCGTTCATATCATGGTGCAACTTACGGTGCTGCAAACCTTACCGGTGAGCCAAGAAGATTTCCAAGTGAGCCTCAAATCCCGGGATTCATTAAGTTTGTTGGACCCTATCCTTACAGAGCACCTAAAGGCGTAACATTCAAGAATGATGCTGAAGCTTCCGCTTATTATCTGGAAATCCTTGAAGATCAAATTCTTTATGAAGGACCACAGAATGTTGCAGCTATTTTCCTTGAAACCGTTGTTGGAAGTAACGGTATTCTTATTCCTCCTGAAGGCTACATGGAAGGTGTAAGAGCACTTTGTGACAAGTACAATATTGTTATGGTAGCAGATGAAGTTATGGCCGGATGGGGAAGAACCGGAAAATGGTTCGCCATCGAAAACTTTAATGTGAAACCTGACCTTATTACTTTTGCAAAAGGTGCGACTTGTGGATATGCACAAATCGGCGGTGTTATCGTAAGCGATAAAATTGCAAAACATTTTGATGAAAATGTTTTATATTGCGGTTTGACTTACAGTGCTCATCCCATTGGATGTGCAGCTGCTATTGCAGCCATTGATGCATATTCCGAAGATAACGTATTTGAAAACGTAGATAAAATGGGTAATATCTTAGGAGAAATTCTTGAAGATATTAAAGAGAAACATATATCCGTCGGTGAAGTTCGGTATATTGGTCTTTTCAGCGCTATTGAACTGGTTAAAGACAGAGAAACAAGAGAGCCTCTGGTACCTTATGGCAGAGATCCTGAAGGTCTCATGAAAAAAATCCTTGGTATGCTAAAATCCGAAGGGTTCCTTACTTACACACATGAAAACATCATCATTGTAGCACCACCCCTCATCATCAACGAAGAAGAACTAAGAGAGGCCATGAAAATCATGGATAATGTTCTTGATTCGGTAGATAATATGGTAAAATAGAAGCGGAAAACGTGAAATATGAAAAGTTGAGAAAGCTGCTCGTTTTGAGCAGCTTTTTATTTCTTTACCCTGTACTCTATATCGTCCAAATCTTGTTTTCTTGGCAGATTGCCTTACCGGGTCTGGCATCTTCAATCAGCTCTCCGTTTCTAACGACAGGCTCTCCGTTTACAAACACCCAGTCAATCCCTTCAGGCGGTGTATCCGGGATACCAAGACCTGAATACTCCGATTTATCAATGATCGTTTTTGGATTGAATACAACTATGTCTGCATCAGCGCCTGTCCCAATCCATCCTTTATTTTCCATTCCAAAAAACTCAGCCGGCATCAGGGAACATTTTCTAATTGCTTCCATCGTAGAAAAAGCATTCATCTCTCTTACAAATCTTCCAAACACTTTTGGATAAGTGCCTGCGTCCTGAGGGTGTCCGGTTCCCGGCTCATGAGATCCGACAGCTCCGTCAGTGGATACCATAACATAAGGCTGCTGCATGGCTTCCACCACTTCATATTCTTTGCCGACAAATGCAGTACACAATGTTTTAGGATCTGTTTCCAATAGTTCTTTATACAATGCTTCATTCAATCTTTTACCGATATGAGGCCCGCCGGATACTAATACATCTTCATAGATACAGTCATATTTTTCAAGCCATCCATCACAAAATACTTCAGAGCCAATATAAGTGGCAAAAGCATGATAAGCCCCACTATCTACCGCAATCTTATACCCTTCCCGGTAAGCTTTCTCTATAATAGGCAGAGACTCTTTCATCATTCCCATTCCATTTTGATAAGTTAAATGAGAAATCAATATGCGAACCCCTGTATCTTCCTGTATTTTCACAATTTCCCGTAGCGCTTTTACCGATCCCCAGCTATCACTTCGAGAGTGCACCGGCATTACTTTATCAAATTTTGCCGCCAAACGTGCTAATGAGTAAATCTCTTCTTTAGTAGTAGCCGGCGCATATTCCAGTCCTAATGAAATACCAAGGGCTCCTTGCTCCAATGCTTCTTCCGCTATTCGAACCATTTCACTTATTTCATTTGCATTTGCCGTCTTGAAAGGATCTTCAAGCCCGACCATAGTCCTCATATCAAAAGAATGTCCTACTAAAGTACCATGATTGATTGGAAACCCTTCATTTATCTTCTTAATAAAATCTTTAACAGGATAAGGTCCAAAGCCACAATTTCCGGTAATAGCTGTCGTAACACCCATTTTTGCATAGCATTGACCATTGTACAAAAATCCATCTATATGGCAATGGGGGTCTATAAAACCCGGAGAAATGATTTTACCTGAAGCATTCACTTTTTCCTTTGCCTTCAGATCAGCTCGTGTTATAACGGCTATTTTTCCATCTTTTATGGCAACGTTAGCAATGGTTATTAACTCACTTTTTGGGTCTATAACTGTTCCACCCTCAATAACGAAATCGTATTGAGTATTCAGTAATACGCTTATGCCTTTGCTCTCTTCTTTCTTCACTCTCTCACCCCTTACTTTTTAGGTTGCCAGGCACAGGCTTTTACTCCGTTTTTTGTCAGCAGCTTATGGTCATAGTTCATGGTTCCTTGTTTGAAGCCGATCTTAAATCGATACAACTTGACTCCACGAGATAACCGGATACTGCCATCTGATTGTTCCCTGAATCCTGTGCCTATCACCTGTATTATTACTCCTTAATAACGAGATTCAATATTTCTTCATAGGAATCCACTCGTCTGTCTCTATGAAACTGCAGGATGTCTCTTGCTTTCTTTATCTCATCCAAATCAAGTTCTGCAATAATGACCTCTTCCTTATCCCTACTACCTTCGGTTATTACATTACCCCATGGATCACTGACAAAACTTCGCCCGTAAAATGACATGAAACCGCTTCCGTCGGCAGCATCCTCTCTACCTACTCTATTTACGGCACATATATACATATTGTTGTGAATTCCATGCGCCTTGACTCCGTCTACCCAAGATTGAGAAGTATCCAGTTCAGGATTATCCGGTTCGGAACCTATTGCCGAAGGATAGAATACAAAGTCCGCACCCTTTAATGCAAGAATTCTTGAAGCCTCGGGAAACCACTCATCCCAGCATATTAACACACCAAAAGTACCGTATTTTGATTTAAACACAAGGTATGGAGAGTCTCCTGGCGTAAAATAGTATTTTTCAATATATTGAGGTCCTTCAGGAATATGATGCTTTCTGTAATTGCCTAATAATGTTCCGTCTGCATCAAATACCGCCGCACTATTGTAATACACGCCATCCATAGCGTATTCATAATAACAACTAACTATAACAACATCCAATTCCTTTGCGAGATCTGACATTATTTTATTTGTCGGCCCATCAAGAGGCTCCGCCCAATCATATTTGGTCACATCGATAATCTGAGCAAAATACTGACCTTTGAAAAGTTCCTGCGTACAAATTACCTTTGCACCCTTATCAGCTGCTTCTCTTATCATTTCCGATACTTTTTCCACATTCTTCTCTCTGTCTAAACCGCAGGCATGTTGTGTCATGCCGATAACAACCTTTCCTTTGTTCATTTTTAACCTCCTCAAAATCTATATCTTCAAATAATTATCCTATCATTCCGAAAATCAGAAATAGAACGATTCCAATTACTGCAGGTACTATAATCAAAGGGGTAGCCGTTTTTGCATAATCTATATTTTTTATTTGACTGGATGCTGCCGACAAAGTAACCGCATCTCCATAGAAACATGTATGACTTCCGAAAACCGCTGCTGAAATAATAGCCGCACTGGCCAGAAAAACACTGACATCCATGGATTGAGCCAAAGGAATAATTATTGGAAAAGCGATGGCTGCAATTCCCCAAAAGCTTCCCGTTGCAAAAGCAAGAAATGCAATAATGATGAAAGTGACCACCGGTAATAATGCCGGGCTGAGAAATGATTGTACACTGTCGATTACAAAAGGTGTCAGTCCTAAAGCATCATTTGCCTGCTGGAGAAAGAAGGCTGCAACAATAATACCTAAAACAAGAATCATATCCTTAAAGCCCTCAATGGTACTGTCACAAAATTCATTGAAATTCATAAGCCTCTGAGGAAAATATAAAATACCGCATGTAACAATACCGATAATTACTCCTTGGAGCATATCTTCGGTAACGATGGTCACAATTGCCAACACAATCATAGGTACAACAAAATTCAAAGCATTCGGTTTCTTTTCTGTAATGGTATCTGCTGCAGAAAATTCATCTTCCTTATCCAGCATACTGTCAGGAAAAACCTGCCCGGTTTCTTCCGCACGTTTTTCAGCTGCTTTCATAGGGCCAAATCTAGGAAGAATCTTTAAAGCAAATAGAGGTACGGCAATAACCGCCGCCCATGCATAGAACATGTATGGAATGGTGGCGATATAGGCTGCTGTTCCAGAACCATTTACCATAACCCCATTAGCTTCCAGCTGTCCGGCCATAAAAGCAGACCAGGTTGAAAAAGGAATTAAAACGCAAACGGCTGCTCCAGTTGAATTAACTACATATGCCAACAACTCTCTGGGAACTTTATAGCTGTCTGTTACCTTCCTCATTGCCGTCCCAACCGCCAGAGCATTTAAATAATCATCGATAAAAATAACGATCCCCAAAATCCATGTAATAATTAATGAAATACCTCTTTTTCTGGAGTACTTCGTCGCAATATCCGAGAATCCTAAAGCGCCTCCTGATTTTTCCAGAAGTGCCACAAGACTACCGAATAATCCACAAACCAGTATGATCCATACAGTGGTTCCATCCATCATAACGGTATAGACCGCATCCAAAAATGGCAAGAAAAAACCTGCGCCATGCAAAAGTATAAACCCAAAGATTGCACCAATAAGTAAAGGCTCAAGGGTTCTTTTAGTAACAAAAGCTAAAATTACAACAGAAATAACCGGCAAAAGACTTATAATACCATAATTATCCATACTATTAACCTCCTTAAATTATTCAACGGTTTTTTGATAAGTTTTTTAATAAGGCCTCCTTTCTGAAAAATTTTTAATCTGTTTTATATAAATCAGTTATTTTGATATTTTTCTCATTAATTTGATTTAACTCTTCAATGGTTTTCTGAACTTCTATGATTAAATCTTTCTCTAACAGAATATCCTCGTTAATGGGAGTATTTTTATAATCAATTTCATGCAGCAATTCCATCTTTTCCAGTAGCGCCATACTGTTCTCTAATGCATTTTCTATTTTTTCTGTTGAATTGTGAATTAAATGAGAATTACTTCTTAACATCATAATAGAATGATTCACAGAATCTCTCATTTTGGAAAGCTCAACAATCATCCTTCCACTGTCAGATTCTGTGTTGACCAGCTGCATATCTTTTATTTCCGATGAAAAATCAAAGTGCATCATACGCTTAATCATTTTTCCTAAACGCTCAACAGGTTTAGAAATAAATTTTCCCAAAATATAGGCCGCAATAGCCGCAAGCAGAATGCCCACTAAAATGATAATATCTATAATGCCCCTGACTTTATTCAAAGCCTCCAGCACTTCACTGGATTTAACTTCAATTCCTACCACATAGCCGTTATTCATATGAGCAAATCCCACATAGGTTTTATTGTATCCTGTCCCAATTTCGTCGATCCCTGAAAATTCTTGTGATATTTTCTGAGCTAAAGCTATATATTGAGAATCTTTAAAGCTATATAATTTCTGGTCCTCCAATTCCGGATCGGTTTGAGGATGTACAATAAAGTCCAAATCTTCATCCAGTAAAAAAGCATACCCTGTATCAAAAATCTGAACGGATTCAACCATGGTCATAATATTTTCAAAAATAATATCTATTCCAGCTACTCCTACTAATTTATCTTCAATAATTACAGGTTTATTATATGAAATCATATAATACCCGGTATAAATATCTCTGTAAGGCTTACTCCATACACCTTTTTTCTTAAGTACCGGCATATAGTACCACTGCATTTTCTCATTTTCGGGATAAAAATTCTTTTTATACTCCATTTTTTCTCGTTCAATTTTACCGGTAAGGTTTCTGTCTAAAAGCCAGGCCCCGTAAACACTTTCCTCATCCGATAAATATGGGGTGACAGAAGGGTCGATATCGAAATATATTCCCAAAATACCTTCAGTATTTTCTGCATACTTTCGGGTAAGAGGCACCAACGTGTCCTCCTGATATTTATATATATATTCCTGTTTACTATAGACCTCATCTATTTCAATGGATGCAGAAATGGAAGCAATATAAGAATCCAGCACGCTTTCAACCTTTCCTGTGGTAACACTGAATTCATTAGCATAAGACTCCGCCCTTGATTTCAGATTCTCCAGAGCACTTTTCTCAATAACATTGCTGGCCTGATAAAGAGCAATGCTGCCTATTACCGCAGCGAGTGCTGCCGAGCTGATCATAATAGCCACCATAATTTTACTGCTAATCTTCCATTTCAATTTCAATGGTATGCCTCCTATCTTAAGTCTTTTTCATCATAGCAATTTAATATCATTATTAGATAATAGAATTATCAAAATTTTATAAATATTTGATAAAAAATATTTTATATTGGTGTATAAACCTTGTTTGATGTTATAATCTATTTAAACTTCAACCGAAGGAATGATAAACTGAATGTTTTGGACAATGTATGCGTTGGTCATTTTAAATATTTCTGTTTACGCCTTTGCCGTTATCTATCTGTATATTTTCAGAAAGACTCATGAAAAGTATATCGGCTATTGGGGATTAAGCTGGATGATTTACGGTATTGGATTGGTATTGGACGTTTTAATATATAACAACATACCTATTCCTTTTATACTTATTGGTCAGGAAATTGTTTTTTCCCTGAGTATTTATTTTTTGCTTTCCGGTACTTATATCTTCATCAACAGAAGAAAACCCGGTATCTGGTTTATTATACTGATTGCCAATATTATCTGGGGACTTCTGAGCTTGTATTTTGAATTTTCTTATATTATTACAGTAACACCTTTATCCATATACTTCAGTATTATTTCTATTTATACGGGAATTATTTTTTTACAAAATTGGGAATATGAAGGTTATGAAAAAGTAGCAACCGGTATCGCCTTTTTATTATGGGGTGTTCATAAGTCCTACTATTTCTATTTGCATCCGAATTTCTCAGTATCCCCCACAAGCTATATTACCGAAATCATGCTGATTATTGGCCTGAATTCATGTTTGGTTCTTGCCTATCTTCAAAAAAATCGAATGCGCCTAACTAAAAACGAACAAATATTCAGATTGCTTACTGAAAATTCACATGATATGATTTATTTATCCCAATATGATCCCGAACCATATTTTGAATATGTTAGCCCAAACTGCAAAAAAATTATTGGATATTCACAGGAAGAATTCTATGCAAACCCCTATCTTCTGGATGATATCGTTCATCCGGAGGATAAGCCTTTATTTGAATTGACACTAAACCCGAAACTTTCTCCAAAAGAATCTGTTACATTGAGATATCGACATAAAAAAGGACATTATTTATGGATAGATGAGTATACTACCCTCATATATGACAAAGAAGGTAACCCATTCGGGATTGAAGGCATTATGAGAGATAATTCGGAACTAATATTGAATAATAATAAGATTCTCCAGGCAGAAAAAGAACGCCAGCAGCTTCTATCTACTATATCCCATGAACTTAAAACACCCATAACCACTATTCGCGGATATGTAGATGCCATTTTGGACAGAAAAATTCCTGAAAAAGAATCACATCAATACCTTCTAAATATTCAAAACAAAGTTGGCATGCTGGAATTATTAATTAATGACCTTTTTGAACTATCTCAGTTTGAAAGCAATCAGATAAAATTTAAATTCTCTCAGATTCAAGTAGGTCATCTTCTTAAAAGCATATATGAAAAATTAGAAGATGATGTGAAACATGTCGGATTATCATTTGATCTTGTAATAGATGCATCTGTGTCTAATAGAGAGGTTATTGTAGATGTGGAAAGAATTGAACAGGCATTTAATAATCTAATTTATAACTCCATAAAATATACTAAGAAAAGCGGATATATTTCTATACTTTGCCGGTCGGAAGACAAACAAACAATCACTATACAAATAAGGGATAACGGAGCAGGTATCTCAGATACCGACTTGCCTCATATATTCGAAAGGTTTTACAGGGGTCATAATAGTTCTGTACAAGGAAGTGGTTTGGGGCTTGCCATTACAAAAGAAATTATCATAAAGCATCAGGGATCAATAGAAGTAAGCAGTCAATTAGGTAAAGGAACATCATTTGAAATCAGTTTGCCTGTCATTTAAATTTAAAGGAGTGAGTATTTCATGGCCGGAGAGAAAATTTTGATAGTAGACGATGAACCTGAAATAATTGATTTTGTTAAAATGTATCTTACACAGGAAAATTTTAAAATATCTTGGGCTTTTAACGGAAAAGAAGCTCTACAGAAAGTAAGATTGGAAAAACCCGAACTGATTGTTTTAGACATTATGTTGCCAGATATCGACGGTGTGGAACTATGCTTAAATATCAGAAAGATATCTAATTGTCCTATTCTATTTATCAGTTGTAAATCCAGCGATGTTGACAAAGTCTTAGCTCTTTCGGCAGGCGGAGATGACTATTTGACGAAACCTTTTTCGACGCTTGAACTTGTTGCAAGAATAAAGGCGCACTTAAGAAGAAACCGGATGAGTGAGAGCAGCGATATCGATGATGTAATAAGGTATGACAAACTGGAGATTCATCTTAATACCCATGAGGTATTTGTAGACAAAAAAAAGATACCCTTGTCCGCTAAAGAATTTGATATCCTGTCTCTCTTGATGAAAGATCCTAAAAGGATTTATTCAGTAGAGCAGCTTTATGAAGCTGTATGGAAAGAAAATGCCTTGGAAGGTGATTCCAGAACAATTATTGTCTATATAGGGAATATAAGGAAAAAAATCGAACCAAATCCTTCAAGTCCAAAATATATCCTCACTGTTCGCGGCGTAGGTTATAAATTCAACCACAACTTGATTCCCGGTAAAATTAAAGATAATAAATAACACTCATACTTATACTTAACTTAAGTATCTTGATTCCTGATCGTTTATATAAAAAGCATTCGTAGCTACTTCTTCTATCTGAAATTTTTTTAATATTTTCCTAATAATATCCTTGGTCTTCTTATCAATTGTTTCATATGAAATTTTATAATTTCTTTCTATCTTCATTTTCTCTTCCTCTCTATCCATTAATATATATTCTATATAACTTAATTATATCCTTCAATTTTTTTCTTTTTTTTTCGACAATACAAATATAAAAAATACGAACGTATGTTTACTTTTTCCAATCATATGATATAATAATGTTTATAGTAAATAATAATGGAGGTGCAGTCATGAAACCGAAATTATCTGATAGAGAATTAAAAATTCTTACATACATGAAAAATGAAATTATAAAAAAAGGCTATCCGCCAACTGTCCGTGAAATGTGTGCATCGTTAGGAATTAAATCTACTTCTACTGCACACAAGGATTTAGAGAATCTTGAAAAAAAGGGTTTAATCAGAAAGGACCCCTCCAAGCCAAGAGCCATTGAAGTCTTGGACTCTTCTCTTCACTCAACAAATGAAGAACAGCTCTACCATCAAGATACAATCTCCTTTAATGAAAGAACTGATATTGTAGATATTCCCCTTGTTGGCAAGATCGCCGCAGGTGAGCCTATTTTGGCAGAACAAAATATCGAAGATACATTTCCTGTTCCTTCAAATTTTTTGGGATATGGCAGTCATTTTATGCTTACCGTAAAAGGTGATAGCATGATTGAAGCAGGCATCTTTGATGGCGATCTTATTTTAGTGGAACAGCAAAACACAGCTAACAATGGCGATATAATAGTAGCCATGATAGACGGTTTTGAATTTGAAGCAACCGTTAAAACATTTTACAAAGAAAAAAATCATATTCGCCTTCAGCCGGAGAATACTGCTTTAGCTCCAATTATCACAAAAGATGTTAAGATTCTGGGACTGGTAAAAGGAGTATTCAGGAAACTTCAGTAAGTTCAGAGAACAAAAAAGAGTTTAATAAGACAGGGATTATTTTATCTACCAGCTGTTATCTCTTTCTCAAGTTCTTGCTATGCAACCTCCTTCGAGAAACAATTAAATAACACATCACACCTAAAGCTGCTCCTGCACTGTCTATCAATATATCTGTTAATTGACCGCTACGTCCCGGAACAAAAACCTGGTGCAGTTCATCTGTAATGGCATAAATCACACAAATCCCAAAGGAAAGTAAAATGATTTTCCTTTGGGATACTTGACTTTTTCTAAACGCATTCATCAGCAAAATGCCCAGTACAAAATAGATAAAAAAGTGGGCATACTTTCTTACCGAGTAATGAAATCCATTTGCCATATTTAATATTTTAATATCATCGGCATCTACCGATACTACTCGGTTTACCATCCCAATTATAATTTCCGTAGCTTTAAGACTCAACTCATTTGATTCCTCTGCCGGCTGAGCAGACAAGTTGAAAATCAACACCATCCAAAAAACGGTAATTGCCCACGAAACTACAATAGCTATTTTTCTATTATCAATCATAGAGTAGATCCTTCTTAAAAATCTTCATCACTCTGATGCAGTTACATTGTTTTCCAATGCTTTATTATATGTTTATTGTTTGAATTCTCCCCCGGTAATTTTTATCAAATATTGTAAAAAATCCTCTCTTAAATCTGGTCTTCTTAGAGCAAACTCCACTGTAGCTTCCAGAAAACCCAGCTTATCTCCTACATCGTATCTTCTTCCTTCAAAAATATATGCATACATTGCTTCAGTTTTACACAATTCTTTTAAGGCATCTGTTAATTGAATTTCTCCACCCTTTCCAGGTTTTGTATTCTTCAGTATTTCAAATATTGCCGGATTGATAATATATCTTCCCAGAATAGCTACTTTTGACGGTGCTTCTCCTACAGCTGGTTTTTCAACCAGGCCCTTCACTTTGTACACTCTATCTTCTATATGCTTTCCATCCACAATTCCATATTTGAATACATCTTCTTCAGATACTTCCTGCACTCCTAAAACAGATGTCTTATACGCATTATAGACTTCTATCATCTGTTTTAAACAAGGTTTTTTAGAAAAAACAATATCATCTCCCAAAAGAACAGCAAAAGGCTCCTTTCCTATAAAGCTTTTTGCACAATATATCGCATGTCCCAATCCCTTTGGCTCTTTCTGCCGTATATAGTGAATATTTACCATATCAGAAATCCTTCTAACTTCTTCCAATAGTTCTTTTTTACCTTTGGATTGCAGTTCAAGTTCTAGCTCTACGGATTTATCAAAATGATCTTCAATACTTTTTTTATTCCTTCCCGTAATAATCAATATCTCCTCTATCCCGGATTCCACAGCCTCCTCAATAATATACTGTAAAGTCGGTTTGTCCACAATAGGCAGCATTTCCTTTGGCTGAGCTTTTGTCGCCGGCAGAAATCGCGTCCCTAATCCCGCCGCCGGAATGATTGCTTTTTTGACTTCCATGATTTATCCTCCCCAAAATAGTATAAGTATCTCTTTCAAAGCAGTGTACGTAACAGTTTATAGTTTATAAAATATAGAGTATATATTTCTATCTTTCCATTTATAGATTATTGAAATTTTATCAATTATCAATTGTTAATTTAATCAGTATCCCTCCGGATTGTTTTCCTGCCAGTTCCAAGAATCCTTACACATATCTTCCAGACTTTTTTCGGCTTTCCAGTCTAATTCTTTAAAAGCCTTGGTGGGGTCAGCATAACATTTGTCGATATCTCCCTGCCTTCTGTCAGCCAAGACAAAAGAAATCTTCTTACCAGTAGCTTTTCCGAAATTGTTTACTACATCTAAAACGCTGTAGCCTTTGCCTGTTCCAAGATTATATGCCACAACACCCATTGTTTCCGTAATCTTTTCCATTGCTTTCAAATGGCCTTTTGCCAAGTCAACCACATGAATATAATCTCTCACACCGGTTCCGTCATGGGTATCGTAGTCGCTTCCAAATACGTTTAAATGCTCTCTTTTGCCTACAGCCACCTGCGTAATATATGGCATCAGGTTATTTGGAATGCCATTTGGGTCTTCCCCGATCCAACCGCTTTTATGAGCGCCTATAGGATTGAAGTACCTGAGCAGGATCACACTCCATTCTTTATTGGATACATATAGATCCCTCAATATTTCTTCTATCATCAATTTAGTGCGGCCGTATGGATTTGAAGAGCTGAGGGGAAAATCTTCCGTTATGGGCACTCTTTCAGGATTGCCATAAACTGTAGCAGAAGAGCTGAACACCATATTCATCACATGGTACTTTTCCATCAGCATACAAAGATTTAAAGTCCCTGTAATGTTGTTCTGATAATATTTCAGCGGAATCGCCACAGATTCACCTACAGCTTTAATACCGGCAAAATGAATGACAGCTTCCAACTTTTCGGATTCAAAGATATCTCGTAAAGCATTGAAATCCAAAAGATCCACCTTGTAAAATTTAAAATCCTTATAAGTAATTTTTTTAATCCTATTTAAAACTTCAGGTTTACTGTTGGAAAAGTTGTCCACGATGACAACATCATATCCCGCCTCTAATAGCTCTACACAGGTATGGCTTCCAATATATCCGGCCCCGCCGGTAACCAGTATAGACAAAATATCACATCCTTCAATTGGCAAATGATATAGTAATTATACATTAAAACCATTATATTACAATATTTTATCATTGCCTCTCAAGAACTTCAATAAAATATAAATTTCGCTAAATTTGCAAACAGAGCCGCATGCAATATCCCATTCATTCCCCAAACCCTTTGGAAAATAATAATTGCAGGTATCTATAAATCACTTGCCTTGAAAGGGTCAAAAACTTGATAGAGACTATCTACGCACCATCAGTTTTTTAATCCCTGCATCCAAGCCGTCTATGGTGAGTTCAAACATAGGGAATATTTCCCGGATTTTTTGAAGAGTAAATTCACCATATGTATACGGCCAGTTGTATTCCGGAATAGGATTGAGCCAGATAGAGTGGGGGTATTTTTTCTTTATGCTCTTAAGCCATTCTATTCCGGGTACCTGGTTATAAAGACCGACGTAGTTATTTCCGCCTTTGTTCATTAGCTCTGAAGGCGCCATGGTCCCGTCTCCTACCAAAACCACGCGATAGTCGCTTCCCAGATTATTAAACACCCATTCCGTGTCGACCCATCTTCCTCTCCTGCACGAAGGGTCTGTATACAGGTGCTCATAGATGCAATTATGAAAATAGTATACTTTTAAATCCTTGAAATGGTTGGACTTGTTCACTGCATGGAACAAACAATTACAGAGGTTCATGTATGGAAACATTGACCCGTCGGAATCAAAAAGGAGTAGTAGCTTGACGGTGTTTTGCCTTGGGCGATCCCATACCAGTTTCAGGTTCCCTGCATTGTCACAGGTCTCATTGATAGTTTCTTCCAAGTTCAATTCTGTTTTGGGACCATCCAGACGGCTGGAAAATTGCCTTAGTTTTCGGAATGCCATTTGAAAATGTCTGATTTCCAATGTAGT
>CAZKKX010000020.1:0-24146 GCA_964553505.1 uncultured Eubacteriales bacterium
TGATATTGATGAAACACCTGATGATAAATCATCAGATGCACGAAAAGAAAATGATATTGATGAAACACCTGATGATAAATCATCAGATGCACGAAAAGAAAATGATATTGATGAAACACCTGATGATAAATCATCAGATGCACGAAAAGAAAATGATGAAGATAAAGACCTATAAGATGTATTAACAATAAAGCCCCTTGAGACTCTTCTCAAGGGGTCATTTTGTGAATAAAAATGGAGGTGATTGTAATGAAAGAAGTCAGTACTTTATTGATAAAAGAACAAATAAAAAAAATGTTTATAGAAATGAACTATGAGTTAGGAAGTGATGTGGTATCTTGTCTTAATGAAACAAGAGGAAAGGAAGAATCTCTCATCGGCAAGGAGGTACTTAACAATTTGCTTGATAATCTGGACATAGCTAAAGAAAAACAGATACCTATCTGCCAAGATACCGGTATGGCTGTTGTGTTTCTTCAGATTGGACAGGGAGTAACGTTAACGGATTTATATATTGAAGAGGCTGTTAACCAAGGTGTACGAGAGGCATATCAGGAAGGTTTTTTGAGAAAATCTGTAGTGAAGGACCCTTTAGAACGTGTAAATACAAATGATAACACGCCGGCAGTGATACATTATGAGATTATACCTGGGGATCAGGTAAAAATATTTGCAATGGCAAAAGGATTTGGCAGTGAGAATATGGGAAGAGTCAAAATGCTTAATCCGTCGGACGGAAAAGAAGGTATTGTTAAATTTGTTGTGGATACGGTTTGTGGAGCAGGTGCGAATCCTTGTCCCCCCGTCATTGTAGGCGTGGGTGTAGGAGGGACTATGGAAAAGGCTACCATTTTGTCAAAAAAGGCTTTGCTTAGACCTTTAGGACAGCCCAACTCCAATTCCGAATATAGTAAGATTGAAAAGGAAATGCTTAGGAGAATGAATGCGTTAGGTATAGGACCTCAGGGATTTGGTGGGCGCTGTACGGCAATGGCCGTCCATATTGAATATTATCCTACACATATCGCAGGTTTGCCCGTTGCCGTTAATATTAATTGTCATGTTGCAAGGCACAGAGAGAGCGTCATATAAGGGGACAGGACCCCTTTAAGTTTTATTAAAAATCTTAAATAGTGATTATGAATATAAAAAATAGATTAGATAAATCTAAAATTTCTTTAAGAATCATGTATACAATGTGCGTAAATATTATAATAAAGGAGTGATGTAATGGAAAAGATAGTAATAGACACACCTTTAACGGAAGAAAAAGCCGTTGATTTGAAATGCGGCGATATGGTTCTTATATCCGGAACACTTTATACTGCAAGAGATGCCGCCCACTTAAGGATGGCAGAAAACATAAGCCAAAACAAAGAACTACCCTTTAATATTAAGGATTCTGTAATATATTATGCCGGTCCTACACCGGAAAGACCGGGTAATATATCAGGTTCTTTCGGACCGACTACCAGTAGCCGGATGGATAAAATGACAATTCCCCTTCTTGAAAAGGGATTAAAGGGAATGATCGGAAAAGGACTTCGTAGTCCGGACGTTATTGAAGGAATAAAGAGAAATAAAGCTATCTATTTTGCAGCTATTGGCGGGGCAGGCGCATTGATTTCAAATTCTATCAAAAGCATTGAAATTGTAGCATATAATGATCTTGGCACAGAAGCAATACGAAAATTAGTCGTAAAAGATTTTCCTGCAGTTGTTGCGATAGATACTTTTGGTGATTGTATTTATGACTCGGGAAGAGCAAAATATAAGATGGAGCTATAAATATATTTATAAAAAATCTTGTATACATAATAAATAACATTGAAAAAAAAAAAATAATGTTGTAATATTAACGAGAATAGGGAGAAAATTGTATTTTTCAGGACTTATGGTATTATTCTCAACAGCATGGAGAAATATAATTTTAATGGTTAAATACAGGGTTTACATAATTCTATAGGAGGTAAAAAGATGAGCAAAACTGAAGAACTTCGCCGGAGAAAAGAAAAAATACTCAACGGCGGGGGAGTCAAAAAAATTGAAGCACAGCATGAGAAGGGTAAGCTTACTGCAAGAGAAAGACTTAATTTGTTATTTGATGCAGGTACATTTGTAGAGCTTGATGCTTTTGTGGTTCATCGGTGTACCAACTTCAATATGGCTGAAACAGAAGCTCCCGGAGAAGGAGTTGTAACAGGGTATGGAATGGTCGATGACAGACTGGTTTATGCATTTGCTCAGGACTTTACGGTTCTTGGCGGTTCCTTGGGGGAATATCATGCCGAAAAAATAGTCAAAGTTCAGGACAATGCCTTGAAAGTAGGCGCACCTGTTGTAGGATTAAACGATTCAGGAGGCGCAAGAATTCAGGAAGGTGTTAATGCATTATCAGGATTCGGGAAAATATTTTATCGAAATACTATAGCGTCAGGCGTTATACCGCAAATATCGGCTATTATGGGTCCATGTGCCGGCGGGGCTGTTTATTCTCCTGCAATAACAGATTTTGTTTTTATGGTGGATAAGACAAGCCAGATGTTTATTACCGGACCTCAAGTTATTAAAACAGTAACAGGAGAAGAAGTCTCTGCAGAACAACTTGGTGGCGCAATGACACATAATTCTATAAGCGGAGTTGCTCATTTTATGGCTTCGGATGACGAGGACTGTATTGCTCAGATCAGAAATCTATTAAGCTATCTTCCTTCGAACAATATGGAAACACCTCCTGCTTATGGGACGGACGATGATTTAAATAGAGTGATTCCTGAATTGGATACGTTTATTCCTGATAATCCTAATAAACCATATGATGTTTATGATGTAATTCAAAAATTAGCTGATAATGGTGAGTTGTGTGACGTTCAACCGCACTATGCAAAAAATATGGTGACCTGTTTTGTAAGACTTAATGGTCAGACAGTAGGAGTTATTGCTAATCAACCGAAAGTTTTAGCAGGTTGTCTGGATATCGATGCATCAGATAAAGCAGCGAGATTTATCAGAAGATGTGATGCGTTTAATATCCCTATTTTAAATATTGTAGATGTACCGGGTTTTCTTCCCGGAACCGGACAGGAATATGGCGGCATTATTCGTCATGGTGCAAAAATGCTGTACGCATACAGTGAAGCAACTGTTCCAAAAGTGACACTTATAACCAGAAAGGCTTATGGAGGGGCTTATATCGGCATGTGCAATAAAGAATTAGGAGCTGATATGGTTTTTGCGTGGCCTTCTTCTGAGATTGCGGTTATGGGACCTGAAGGAGCTGCAAATATTGTATTTAAAAATGATATAAAAAATACAGATGATCCTGTTTCAAAACGTCAGGAAAAAATAGAAGACTATAAAAATCGATTTGCCAATCCATATAAAGCTGCGGAAATGGGCTATGTGGATGATGTTATAGAACCCAGTACAACCAGACCAAGACTGGTCAGTGCTTTTGATATGCTGGCCTCTAAAAGACAGTCGTTACCTGCTAAGAAGCATGGAAATATCCCACTTTAAATAGAATGAAGTCTGGAAACGAGGTGATAAAGTGGAAGGATTAAGCTTAATGCAAAGATTCGCGGACCCCGAACTAATAAATCAGATGGGGACTTCTGAAAAGTTAATGGCTTCATTGATCGTTGCAATTTTAGGAATGGCCATTACATTTTCCGTATTAATTATGCTATGGGGATTAATTAACATAATGACACGGATATTATCCAAGCCTCTAAAGGCTGAAGATAAGACTGCTGTGCCCCAGGTTGAACCCCAGGAGTCACAACAAACCATTGCTGAAGACAATGAAGATGAAGCGGTTATTGCGGTTATTACGGCAGCGATTGCTGCAAGTTTGAAAAAACCGGTGGACACCATTGTAGTAAGAAACATTAAAAGATCAACTGAAAGAATGCCGGCTTGGGCAAGTGTTGCAAAACATGAACAATTGGACAGCAGACGCTTTTAACTTATTTTATAATTTCTAAGTTATAGGAGGATTACAATGAAAAAATACAATATAACTGTTAATGGAAAAAACTATGAAGTAGAAGTAGAAGAAGTCGGAGGCGACTTTGCACCTTCGGCAGCACCGGCACCTTCGGTAGCACCAAAGGCGGCACCGGCACCTTCGGCAGCACCAAAGGCAGCGCCGGCACCAAAGGCGGCACCCGCGCCTGCAGGAGGCAATACCGTTACGTCACCAATGCCGGGAACGGTTTTAGATATAAAGGTAAAAGAAGGGGATCAAGTTTCAAACGGACAAGTTTTACTTATATTAGAAGCTATGAAAATGGAAAATGAGATTTCGGCACCCGGAGACGGAACAGTTACATCTATAAAAGTAAACAAAGGTGCATCCGTAAATGCTGGAGACGTTCTGGTTGTTATCGGTTAGTCTCAAATAAATAAAATTATAGAAAGGAGACAAAACGATGCAACATGTTATTATAAATTTTCTCAATAGTACAAGTTTCAGTGCATTTACATGGCAGCACGGTATAATGATATTGATTTCCCTTGTTTTATTGTATCTTGCAATAGGAAAAGGATTTGAACCTTTACTGCTTGTACCCATTGCATTTGGTATGCTTCTTACCAATTTACCCTTGGCGGAAATGATGAAAGCACACACCGGAAATGAAACCGGCGGACTGCTGTGGTATTTTTACCAAGGAAATAAGATGGGAATATTTCCGCCTATTATATTCATGGGTGTAGGGGCAATGACAGATTTCGGACCTCTCATTGCAAATCCCAAATCACTTTTGTTGGGCGCAGCAGCACAGTTTGGGATTTTTACGACCTTTTTTGGATCGATTTTATTAGGGTTTACAGCCAGACAGGCAGGAGCTATCGGTATTATTGGAGGAGCAGACGGACCTACAGCTATATTTCTGGCATCTAAAATGGCACCGGAACTTCTTGGCGCCATTGCAGTAGCCGCATATTCCTATATGGCTCTGGTACCGATTATTCAGCCACCTATTATGAAAGCACTAACAACTAAAGAAGAGCGTGTCATAAAAATGGACCAGCTTAGACCGGTATCCCAAAAAGAAAAAATTATATTTCCTATTATGGTAACAATCGCCGTATCCCTGATATTACCACCTGCAGCTACTTTGATAGGTATGTTGATGTTAGGGAACCTTTTCAAAGAAAGCGGTGTAACCAACCGGTTATCGGATACGGCTGCAAATGCATTGATTAATATTGTTACTATCCTCTTAGGAACTTCGGTAGGGGCTTCTGCGACAGCAGAAAACTTTTTGACACCCGAAACCATAAAGATTATTGTATTAGGCGTATTGGCATTTGCTGTAGGAACAGCGGCCGGTGTATTACTGGCTAAGTTGATGAATAAACTGTCCGGAGGAACTATCAATCCGTTAATAGGTTCCGCCGGAGTGTCTGCGGTCCCCATGGCTGCCCGTGTATCTCAAACGGTAGGTCAAAAGGAAAACCCAAGCAATTTCTTGTTAATGCATGCAATGGGACCTAATGTAGCAGGAGTTATCGGTTCTGCCGTGGCAGCAGGCGTTATGCTATCACTATTTGGATAAAGAGCAATTGAAAAGGGCGGTAGGCATACTACTGTCCTTTTTTCAGTTCGAAAAAAATCTTTAGGAGAGCATCTTATGAGAGAACGGATATTAAGAGAATTGATAGAAAACCGGGGAAGCTTTATTTCAGGTCAAGAAATAAGCAGAAAATATGATATTACCCGTGCTAATGTATGGAAGTATATCCGCAAGTTAAAGGAATCAGGATATGAGATAGAGTCTGTTACAAATAAAGGATATAGGTTATTAGAGATGCCGGATTCCTTAGATATGATATATCTGGATTTTGATAAGGATTGGATTATTGGAAGAGAATATATTTACTTGGATGAAGTCGATTCTACCAATGAATATGCTAAAAAAATTGCTTCAGAAAAACCAGACGGGGCAATTGTATTGGCAGAGAACCAATATAAAGGAAAGGGAAGGCTGGGAAGAGAATGGACATCTCTTTCTCAAACAGGTATTTGGATGTCCTTGATATTAAAGCCTGAGATTTTACCGGCAGATGCCATTATAATAACACAAGTAGCTGCTGCGGCAGTTGTAAAAGGAATTACTGAAATTTTGGACTGTGAGGTAAAAATAAAATGGCCCAATGATATTGTATTAAAAAACAAAAAAATATGCGGTATCCTGACAGAATTCAGTGGAGAAATAGAAAGCATCAATTATATCATTGTAGGAATCGGAATAAACGTGAATCAGAAATCTAAAGATTTTCCGGAAGAAATAAGGGATAAAGCAGGCTCTCTTAGGGAGTACGCAGGTAAAGAAATATCGAGAAAATTAATCGTAAAAGAGATTATTAATTATTTTAATAAATACTATTTTGAATTTTTAAAAAACCAAACATTCAAGGGTATTATAGATATATGTAAAAAATATTCCGCTACACTGCAGAATGAAGTCAGGATCATACAAAACGGGAAAGAAATAATCGGAAAGGCTGTTGATTTAACGGACAGGGGCACTTTAATCATTGAAGATAGTAAAGGAGTAAAGAGTGAGATTATTTCAGGTGAAGTATCTGTAAGAGGCTTGTACCATTATGTAGATTGACCTGTTTGAAAAGTGTTTGACAAAAATCATGGAACCCTTCATAATAGATTGAGGTATAGGAACAGACATCAGGCGGGGTAACAAAGCATAAAAGAATAAAATAATTTCGGAGTCTAAGTTTTGTTGGCAATCAACCTACATAAAAACACCTGCAATGAGAAACGGCATATTTCTAAGGAGGATTTTTATAATGTTACTAACATTTGATGTAGGAAATACTAATATTGTTTTGGGTGTATTTCAAGGAAAAAAACTAATACAGAACTGGAGACTGGAAACAGACAGAAATAAAAGTGCAGATGAATATGGGATGATTATTCATCAGCTATTTCAGTATGAAGGACTATCTATCAATGATATTGATGACATAATTATTTCTACAGTTGTACCTCCTGTTGTATATACACTTCAACATATGTCTATGAAATACTTTAAGAAAAGGGCTATAGTTGTGGGACCCGGTATAAAAACAGGCATGGTGATTAAATATGACAATCCGAAATTAATTGGTTCAGACAGAATCGTAAATGCCGTAGCAGCCTACGATAAATACGGAGGACCACTGATAGTTGTAGATTTTGGGACAGCAACAACTTTTACTGTAATATCAAAACAGGGAGAATTCTTAGGCGGATCTATCGCACCGGGACTTAAGATTTCCAGTGAGGCGCTTTTTGAGAAGACTGCAAAACTTCCTAAAGTTGAGTTGGAATCACCGGGAACGGTTATTTGCAGAAATACCGTAGCCAGTATGCAGGCCGGATTGGTTTATGGACATATGGGGCTTACCCAATATATTATTGATAAAATAAGAACGGAATTAAATGGAACGGATGAAATAAAAGTCGTTGCTACAGGAGGTCTTTCCAACTTGATTTCTAATGAGATTAAATCAATAGATTATGTGGACAAAATGCTTACCCTTGAAGGTTTGAGAATCATATATGAGAGAAACAGATAAACGAAAGACTGAAAGATAAAAGATAACGGATAAGGGATAATAGTTAAAGGTAATTTTGTTCCTACTATTATTTGTTATCTATTATTTATTATCTATGAAAAATTTATCCAAACAAATGTTGGTGGTTTGATGAAAATAGGAAATGTTACCTTGGACAATCCATTCATATTAGGACCCATGGCGGGCATTACGGACAGCGTTTTCAGAAGGATTTGTAAAAGCTGGGGGTGTGGATTGGTTTTTTCTGAAATGATTAGTGCCAAGGGCTTATACTATAAAGATGAAAAAACAGAGCACCTTTTAAAGTTTTGTAATGAAGAAAAACCAATAGCATTTCAGTTATTCGGTTCTGATCCGGAAATTATGGCTGATGCCGCTCAGAAGCTTTCTTTCCGAGAAAACGATATTTTGGATATTAATATGGGATGTCCTGTGCAAAAAGTTGTAAAAGGCGGTGATGGTTCGGCCTTATTGAAAAGTCCTGATTTGATAGGGAAGATTGTTAAAGCGGTGGTGGACGTTTCAAAAAAACCTGTAACTGTAAAAATCAGGATTGGATGGGATTCGAAAAACATCAATGTAATTGAGGTGGCAAAAATAATAGAATATTATGGGGCTTCGGCATTGACTATTCATGGTAGAACAAGAGAACAATTATATGGTGGAAAAGCGGACTGGAAACATATCAAAAAAGTAAAAGAAAGCATCGATATTCCCGTTATGGGAAGCGGAGATGTTTTTTCCGGTAGAGATGCGGTCAGGATGCTAAATGAAACAGAGTGTGATTTTGTAATGATTGCACGAGGGGCAAGGGGAAACCCGTGGATTTTCAAAGAAGCTTTGCATTTAATAGGATTGGCGGATAATGTTAACATAGGGCCTAAAGAAAAAATACATACGGCTGTCAAACATTTTCAACTTCTTATTCAAGAAAAAGGTGAATTTATTGCCGTGCGGGAAATAAGAAAACATGTAGGATGGTATTTAAAGGGACTTCCTCATGCAACAGAGATCCGAAGAGTCATAAATGCTTTGGAAAAGAAAGAAGAAATTATATCTCTTCTTGAGAGTTATCTTGAAGAAAACAGCTGAATATATCAGTACCTTTACATTAGCTTGACAAGCATTTACATCTATCTTATAATAGTTCGCATAATTGCCGGATTCATACCAAATTTATAAAATTAATTACATTTTCAAACTATTGTACAGCAAAGTAAGCAAGACTCTGATTTTAAAATTTCTATTGTATTTCTAAATCTGGCAGAATTTAATAGTTTTCGTATTGAATATTTTACATCAGTAAACATATAATTATTAAAATGAAAAGCCCTATTCAAAAATTCATACTAAATTGTAAAGGAGCGAAAACAATGACAGAGGAAGTTTTATTAACCAGAGAAGGTTATAATAAGATTGAAGCTGAATTGGAACATCTCGTAACAGTTAAGAGGAAGGAAGTAGCGGAAAGAATTAAAGAAGCAATTTCATTTGGTGATATTAGTGAGAATTCGGAATATGATTCGGCCAAAAGTGAACAGGCAGATCTTGAGGAAAAAATTGCCAAATTGGAAGGGATGCTCAGAAAAGCACATATTATAGACGAGGAAGGACTTTCTTTCGATCAGGTTAACATTGGCGCAAAGGTAAAGTTGAAAGATTTGGAATATGATGAAATAATTGATTATACCATTGTTGGCTCAACCGAAGCAGACCCGTATGAATTTAAAATTTCCAATGAATCTCCCGTGGGAAGAAGTCTTATTGGTAAACAAAAAGGAGATATTGTTGAAATACAGGTGCCTGACGGAGCAATAAAATTTGAAATTCTTGAGATATACAAGTAAATATTTAGGTGGTGTAAATAAATGAGTACAGACAGTAGCTTATCTGAAGTTTTGAAGGTAAGAAGAAACAAGCTGCAGGATTTGAGAGAAAATGGAAGAGACCCTTATGTAGTGGAAAACTATAAGGTAACGGACTTCAGTGAAAATATTAAGGAATATTTTGACGATATGGAAGGTAAAGAAGTCTCTGTAGCAGGTAGAATAATGGCAAAACGTCAGATGGGAAAGGCATCTTTTATAGATATTCAGGATAAATTAGGGAAAATTCAATGTTATGTGCGAAAAGATGCGATAGGAGAGGAAGAATACGAGTATTTTGTTACCTATGATATAGGAGATATTGTAGGAATCAAAGGAACTGTTTTTCGGACTAAACATGGTGAGGTATCCATAAAGGTCGGCGAATTAAAACTTCTTTCAAAATCTCTCCAAGTACTTCCCGAAAAATGGCATGGTTTGAAGGATAAGGATTTAAGGTACAGACAAAGATATGTAGACCTTATTGTCAATCCTTCTGTAAAAAAAACATTTATTCTCAGATCAAAAATGTTAAAGGAAGTTAAAAATTTCTTAGATAATCTTGATTATATTGAGGTAGATACACCTATTTTAAGCCCAATTGCGGGTGGCGCATCTGCAAGACCTTTTGTGACGCATCATAATACTTTAGACATCGATATGTACCTCCGTATTGCCAATGAACTATATTTGAAAAGATTGATAGTCGGAGGCTTTGATCGGGTTTATGAGATGGGAAGGATGTTCAGAAACGAAGGGATGTCTATTAAACATAATCCGGAGTATACGGCCATAGAGCTTTATCAGGCCTATGCAGATTATGAAGATATGATGGAACTCACAGAAAATTTGGTTTCTCAGGTTGCTCAGAAAACCCTGGGCAATATGAAAATTAATTATCAGGGTACGGATATCGATTTGTCGCCGCCATGGAAAAGAATGACCATGGAAGAGGCTGTGAAAGAATATGCAGGAGTTGATTTTTCTACAATCAATACGGATGAAGAAGCTATAGAAATTGCAAAACAAAAACACATTGAAGATGCGGACAAGATGACCAGAGGTTTTGTCATCAACGCATTATTCGAAGAATTTTGTGAGGACAAACTGATTCAACCAATATTTATTACACATCATCCTGTAGAAGTATCCCCATTGGCAAAGAAAGACCCGGAAGACCCCAGAAGGACAAAACGGTTCGAAGCTTTCGTCAATACTTGGGAAATTGCCAATGCTTTTTCAGAATTGAATGACCCCATAGATCAAAATGAGAGATTTGAACAACAATTGAAACAAAGAGAAGCCGGTGATGAAGAAGCTCAAATGATGGATGAGGACTTTGTTAATGCACTGGAGGTAGGGCTTCCCCCGACAGGAGGATTAGGAATCGGTATTGACCGGGTTATCATGCTTTTGACAGATTCTCCTTCAATACGGGACGTGATTTTATTTCCTACAATGAAACCCATAGACTAATAAAAATGCTCGTTTGTGATAACGAGCATTTTTTAAATCTTAAATTAAGTTCTACTTATTTCTTTACAGTAAAAAGGCTAAAATATATAATAACTCTATAGGGTGCAAAATCTTAGATTTTGCGTTTCGGGTAGAGTTATCGACCATCGGCATAAAACAAAAAGGAGAGATAGGATGATTTTAGTTGAAATAAAGGATGTTTTTAAAAATCCTGAGGCTTTTTCTCATCAGGATATTACTGTAAAAGGATGGATCCGAACACACAGAAACTCAAATAAATTTGGATTTATTGAGCTGAATGACGGGACATGCTTTAAAAATATACAATTAGTATATGAAGAAGGGATAGATAATTTTGAAAATATTTCAAAATTATCTACTGCAACAGCCCTTACGGTTACAGGCAGATTGGTTTTTACTCCTGAGGCAAAGCAGCCATTTGAGATTAAGTGTAGCAGCGTTACTGTGGAAGCTCCTTCTGCTCCGGATTATCCTTTGCAGAAAAAAAGGCATTCTTTTGAGTACTTAAGAGAAATTGCTCATTTGAGACCAAGAAGCAATACTTTTTCCGCTGTTTTCAGGATAAGATCCCTAACAGCATTTGCGATACATAGCTTTTTTCAGGAAAGAGGATTTGTATATGTCCATACCCCTATAATTACGGGAAGCGATGCTGAAGGTGCCGGTGATATGTTCCGGGTCAGCACACTGGATTTATGCAATTTGCCTAAAACAGATGACGGAGAATTGGATTTCACCCAGGATTTCTTCGGAAAGGAAACAAATCTTACAGTGAGCGGTCAGTTGGAGGGAGAAGCATATGCTTTGGCTTTTAAGAATATCTATACCTTTGGACCCACTTTCAGAGCCGAGAATTCTAACACTGCCAGGCATGCGGCGGAATTTTGGATGATAGAACCGGAAGTTGCTTTTGCCGATATACAGGATAACATGAATTTAGCAGAGGATATGATAAAATACATCATCAAATATGTAATGGATCATGCCCCTGATGAGATCAACTTTTTCAATTCATTTATAGACAAAGATCTTTTTAACAGATTAAATAATGTTTTGAACTCAAATTTTGCCAGAATCACTTATACGGAAGCGGTAGATTTACTTAAAAAATCAGGAAAAGAGTTTCAATTTCCTGTTGAATGGGGAATTGACCTTCAAACGGAACACGAAAGGTATATCACTGAAAAGGTATTTAATAAACCGGTTTTCGTTATTGACTATCCGAAGGAAATAAAAGCGTTTTATATGAGATTGAATGATGATAAAAAGACAGTATCCGCCATGGATTTACTGGTTCCGGGTGTAGGAGAGATTATTGGAGGAAGCCAGAGAGAAGAAAGGCATGATGCGCTACTTCAGAGAATTCGTGAACAGAGTTTGGCGGAAGAGGATTACTGGTGGTATTTAGACCTTAGAAAATATGGAGGTGCTATCCATTCCGGGTATGGATTAGGATTTGAAAGAATGATTATGTATTTAACAGGAATGTCAAATATACGTGATGTCGTTTCCTTCCCCAGAACACCTAAATCAGCTGAGTTTTAACAAATAAATGATGAAAGGATGGTTGAATGTTTTTAGAATCGGTCAAGACAGGATTCAGAAAAGGAGTCGACACAGTTTGGTTTCTTTCAAAGATCATTGTTCCTGTTTATATAGTTGTTACAATAATTCGGTATACGCCGGTTATGCATGTAATAGGTAATTTTTTCAGACCTTTAATGAAATTGTTTAATCTTCCCGGTGAAGCAGCAATTCCTTTCATTACAGGATTTTTTCTCGATGAATATGGTGTTATTGCTGCAATAAAGGCGATTTCCCTAAACTCATATCAAATTACTACCATAGCTATTATGGCTTTGTTTTTCCATACCATCTTTATTGAAAGCGCCGTTATGAAAAAACTTGGATTAAGTATTACATTCTTTTCTGTATTCAGGTTTTCTCTGGCGATAATATTTGGAATTATTATAGGTCAGTTTGGAGGCGTTTTATGGTAGAGGAAGTATTCAAAGAAGCGATTTTTGGTTCTATGGGTACCATATGGGGAATGACAAAAGTAGTTATACCATTAATGATTATTATTCAGCTAATGAGGGATTATAATATATTAGAGAAGATATCCAATAAACTGAGACCTCTTGCCAGACTTTTGGGAATATCCCGAGAGGCAGTGTTCCCTTTGCTTATAGGATTTTTTATAGGAATTTCATATGGGGCAGGAGCCGTCATGGAAACAGCAAAGGAAGCCGATTTATCAAAACGTGATATTTTCCTAATCGGTATATTCTTATCTTGTTGCCATGGAATATTGGAAACAACGCTTATTTTTTATGTGATCGGGGCGAATTTTTGGGTGCTTACGGTTGTGCGGTTAGCAGCAGCGTTTATTTTTACCATCATTTTTTCCAAGTTCGTACGAGAACAGAAAACAGTGGACAGAATAAATATAGATAAAGATAATAGATAAGGTTTAAGATTTAAGATTGGTGGTCATGAAAATATTGTTTCGTGCCAAAATCTTCACCATAATTGAAATCTAAAAAGTAATTTAAATTTGTTTAGAACAATGTTATAATATATATTGCGTTATTATAAACTGCCCATTAAAAAGAGATCAATAACCATTAGGGAGGTTGCATATAAATGAAAAAATACTCAAGTGACAACATTAGAAATGTGGCACTGGTAGGACACGGAGGTAGTGGAAAAACTACTATTATGGAATCAGCACTTTTCTCATCAGGTGCCGTTAATCGAATGGGAAGAGTAGAGGATGGAAATACGGTATCCGATTACGAAAAATTGGAAGTTGAACGAAATATGTCCATCGGGACTTCATTGATTCCTATTGAATGGAACAATGTTAAAATCAATTTTTTGGATACGCCGGGCTATTTTGATTTTGTTGGAGAAGTAATTTCATCTCTAAGAGTAGCAGGTGCTGCAGTGGTAGTTGTAGATGCTTCTTCAGGTGTTCAAGTTGGTACGGAAAAAGTATGGAAATATGCGAACAAACGTAAGCTTCCGACATTTATTCTTGTTAACAAAATGGACAAAGAAAATATTAATTTTGAAGATATACTCAACGAGCTCAGAGATAAATTTGGCAAGTCTGTCGCACCTTTCATGATTCCAATGGGTGGAGAGGATTTCACCGGATTTGTTAATGTTGTTGACATGAAGGCAAGAAATTTTACTGATAAAGGTTATAGTGACGGAGAAATTCCTGAAGATATGACAGCAAGTCTTGATCCTATTAGAGAGATGCTTATAGAATCTGTAGCGGAAAGCGATGAAGAACTTCTCGAAAAGTACTTTGAAGGAGAAGCTTTTACGCAGGATGAGATTCATAAGGGTCTTAAAAATGGCATTGCCGATGGGAGTATTGTTCCTGTCTTGGTCAGCTCAGCTGTTAAAAACAATGGAGTTGCTACGCTATTAGATATATTGGCTGAATATGTACCAAATCCGAAAGAACATTTCGATTATGAAGGCATTAATCCAAAAACAAATGAAAAAGAAACAAGAAAAAGCGATGAGGGCGAACCTTTTTCCGGTCTGGTATTTAAAACCATCGTAGATCCGTTTGTTGGAAAAATATCTTTATTAAAGATAATGTCCGGGCAAATAAAATCTGGAACAGAACTTTATAATTCATCTCAAGACAAATCAGAAAAAGCCGGAAATCTTTTTATCCTTAGAGGAAAAACACAGATAGAAGCAAATGGGGCAGCAGCAGGAGATATTATGGCGGCTTCAAAGCTACAGAATACAAAGACAGGAGACACATTATGCGACAAGGCTAAACCTATAAAATATGAAGAGATTAAATTTCCTGAACCTGCATTATTTATGGCTGTAGAACCAAAAGCAAAAGGTGACGAAGAAAAGATCGGAAGTGGTCTCAGTAGGCTAACAGAAGAAGACCTCACTTTTAAGGTAATTCGAAATGCTGAAACACGACAGACACTGGTTGGCGGTCAGGGAGATATCCATATTAATGTTATTACTTCAAAGCTAAAGGATAAATTTGGCGTTAATGTTGACATAATAGATCAGAAAATCCCCTATAGGGAAACCATAAAAGGAACATCCGATGTTCAAGGTAAACATAAGAAGCAATCAGGCGGAGCAGGACAGTATGGAGATGTGCATATCAGATTCTCAAAAAGCGCTGAGGATTTCGAATTTAAGGAAGAAATATTTGGCGGTTCGGTACCGAAGCAATATATACCGGCTGTAGAAAAAGGTCTGAGAGAGTGTCTGGAAAAAGGTGTACTTGCGGGATTTCCTGTTGTAAATCTAAAAGCGGTACTCTATGATGGCTCCTATCATGATGTGGATTCCTCTGAAATGGCTTTCAAGATAGCAGCATCCCTTGCGTTTAAAAAAGGTATGCAGGAAGCAAGTCCGGTATTACTTGAACCCATTATGCATGTAGAAATAAATGTGCCTGATGATTACATGGGAGACATCATGGGGGACATGAACAAAAGAAGAGGTCGTATTCTCGGAATGGAACCTCAAGATGACGGTTCTCAGAAAGTTGTTGCTGAAGCACCAATGGCAGAAATGTTTAAATATGCAATAGACTTGAGATCGATGACACAGGCAAGAGGAGATTTCACAATGAAATTTGAAAGATATGAAGAAGTGCCCGCTCATATGGCAGATAAAGTTATTGAAGCAGTAAAGAGAGAAGAAGAATAATATAAATTAAGAATTGAAGAATTAAGATTGAAGGAGGATTTTGTATTCAAGTGCAAAATCTTCTTTTTGTTAAATCAAATTCTATACTTTTGAATTAATAGTTGAATTTAAGGGAAGAATAATGTAAAATTAAAGTCAAAGAAAGTCTAAAGAGGTGATGCATATGTCAAACATAAGTGATATTATTGAGTTATTTATAAAAGAATTACTTGAAGATGCCAGTAATCAATCTGTTGAGATACAAAGAAACGAGCTTGCAAATTATTTCAAATGTTCACCTTCACAGATTAATTATGTATTGACTACCAGATTTTCAATAGATAGAGGATATATTGTAGAAAGCCGAAGAGGCGGAGGCGGATGCATCAAAATTGCACAAATGGATATTGAAAAGGATAGATATATAGAAGGACTATTTTCTGAGATTGGAGAGAGCATTAATAAGCTTAAAGCGATTCAAATCATCGAATTATTATTTCAGAGAGGTATTATTGAAGACAGAGAAAAAGAAATAATGAAAGCAGCCGTTAGTGACCGTTCTATTCAATCTCCCTTTGACATAAAAAATGAAGTAAGAGCAAACATATTAAAAAGTATGATGCTGGTTATCTACAGGAACAAAAAGGAATTGTAGATTGTTTCAGTGGTTTGAAGATTAGTCAATTATAACTGCTGAATCCAGATTAAAATTCTTTGATTCGTAAAGTCTGAACAAGGGAGGGTTTTTATGATTTGTGAAAAATGTAAACTTAACCAAGCGAGAATTCACATTGTTAAAATATTTCAGGGTAAAAAAGTATCTATGAACCTATGTGAAAAGTGTGCATTATTATATGAGAATATTATAATAGATCCTTCGGGAGGTAAAAATATCAACAACTTTGTTTCAAGCCTTTTTGAAGCCATACATGGAAATCAAAGTATTGCCGCCAAAGGCATTCGTCCCATCAAGTGTGATAAGTGCGGGCTAACATTGGATGGGTTCCGAGAGTCAGGAAGATTAGGATGTAGTAATTGCTATGAAGATTTCAGGGAAAATGTCGAGGCTGTCCTTGAAAAGGTTCAGGCTAAGAATTTTCATATTGGTAAGATTCCTGAAAGATCAGGCGGTGAACTTAAAATGAAAAATGAGATTTTATGTTTAAAGAAAAAGCTCAAGGATAGAATCAAAAAAGAAGAGTTTGAAGAGGCGGCACTCTTGAGAGATAAAATAAGGGTTTTAGAAAAGAGTATTGCCGGAGGTGGAAATAATGAATGATATTAAAAATACTCCAGTAGTTACCAGCAGAATCCGGCTTGCAAGAAATATTAAAAAGTTTCCGTTTCCTATGATGCTTTCCGAAGAAGAGGGAAATGAAATTATTGAGGAAGTCGTTAAGGTGATTAATAATGATAAACAATTCAAGGATTGCTTTGAGGTCAATATATTAAAAGAGATAGATATGCTGATGCAGCAGGAAATGATGGAAAATCATCTTATCAGTAAAAACCTTCTTAATGGATATGAGAAAGGTGCTGTACTGCTCAGTAAAGACAAAAAGATAAGTATAATGATAAATGAAGAGGATCATATTCGAATCCAGTGTATGGAAAAAGGATTGGGTTTTAATGAAGCATATGAACATGCCGACAGAATAGACGATATTTTAGAGAATTCATTGGAATATGCTTTTAATGAAAAGATGGGGTTTCTCACATCCTGTGTAACCAATGTGGGCACGGGGCTTCGTGCTTCCGCAATGATGCATCTGCCGGCGCTTAAAGTTATGGGAGAACTGAAAAAAATAATACAGACACTTTCAAAAATAGGATTAACCGTTAGAGGGGCTTATGGAGAGGGAAGTGAAGCTTTGGGAGATATGTTCCAGATATCTAATCAGGTTACTCTGGGCGTAAGTGAAAAGGAAATTATTGAAGCGGTAAAAAATATTATTTTACAACTGATAGAAAAAGAAGAAAAAGGTAGAAAATTTTTAATCGATAACGATAGGTTACTTATTGAAGATAAGATTTATCGCTCTTATGGAATATTAAAAAATGCGAAACTATTAAACTATGAGGAAAGCATGATGCTTTTGTCGGATGTTATACTTGGAGTAGATTTAGGGATCATAGAAGGGAACAATTCAATTCTGCATCATATTATGAATAGTATTCAACCGGCATCATTACAGCTGATTTACAAAGAAAAATTAAGTGAAAGAGAAAGAGATATAAAAAGGGCAGAATATATTGGCGAATTGCTCAATTAAATACTATAATCAAAGATTGGCGGTGAAAAATAATATGGAACTGTATGGAAAATTTACTCAAGCTGCAAAAAATGCATTGACCTATGCTCAGGAAGAAGCAAGAACAATGGGGCATAGTTTGATTGGAAGTGAACATATTTTGTTAGGACTTATAAGAGAGGGAGAAGGTATAGCAGCTGAAGTGTTGGATAATTTTGGCATAGATGAAGAAAAGGCAAGAAAAAAAATCATAACAATGGTTGGAGATGGGAATGGCAGCAACACAAAGTTATTGGGCTTTACTCAACGTACGGCAAGAATAATTGAAATTGGCTACAGTGAGGCCCAGAAACAGGGCAAGAACGTTATAGGAACAGAGCATTTGCTTGTTGGAATTATTAAAGAGGGAAATGGGATAGGTGCTAAAGCACTCATTGCATTAGGTGTAAATCCGGAAGAATTGATTCGAGAAATTATAGATATTATAGAGAACGAGGATTTTGAAGAGGAAATCGGAAATGAAGAATCCAGAGAATCCGGCAGTATGCTTAAACGATTCGGAAAAGACCTTACTCTTTCGGCAAAGGAGGGTCAAATAGATCCTGTTATAGCAAGAGAATCGGAGATAGAAAGAATCATTCAGATTTTAAGCAGAAGGACAAAAAATAACCCCTGTCTTATCGGAGAACCGGGGGTAGGCAAAACTGCCGTTGTAGAAGGCCTTGCACAAAAAATAGCAGACGGAGATATATGCAACAGTTTGCAGGATAAAAAGATTATTATTTTAGATATGGCTTCTATGCTTGCAGGTGCCAAATTCAGAGGAGAGTTTGAAGAGCGACTTAAAAAAGCAATTAATGAAGCTTCCAAATCGGAAAAAATTATTTTATTCATTGATGAACTGCATACGATTATCGGGGCAGGAGCGGCAGAGGGTGCTATTGATGCATCTAATATATTAAAACCGGTTTTGGCAAGAGGACATATTCAGGTCATAGGTGCTACTACCTATGAAGAATACAGAAAAAGAATCGAGAAGGATACGGCTCTTGAAAGAAGATTCCAGTCTGTTAAGATAGAAGAACCTTCAATAAAAGATGCTGTGACGATTCTATCAGGACTTAGACCGAAATATGAAGAACATCATGGTGTAGTCATTACGGATGATGCGCTGAAAGCAGCAGTAACATTGTCGGATAGATACATTTCAGATCGCTTTTTACCGGATAAGGCAGTTGATTTAATAGATGAGGGAGCTTCTTTTGTGAAACTTTCCACTTTTGTAATTCCGGATAGCATTTTACAATTAGAAAAAGAATTGGAAAAGCTATCAAACAGCAAAGAAGAAGCGGTTCAAAAACAGGATTTTGAAGAGGCCGCCCGGTTTAGGGATTTAGAGAAAGAACTTAATCGGAAAATAGAAAAAGAAAAAGGAAACTGGAAAAACAGCAGCCATGATAATGCCGTAGTTGATGAGGAAGAAATAGCAAGAATTGTTTCTAAATGGACGGGTATACCTGTAAACAAATTAACTCAAAATGAGTCCCAGCGTCTTTTAAATATAGAAAAAGTGCTGCATAACAGAGTGATTGGGCAGGACGAAGCAGTATCTGCAGTTTCAAAAGCCATTCGGAGAGCGCGTGTCGGACTCAAAGATCCCAATAGACCGGTTGGTTCATTTATATTTTTAGGACCTACAGGAGTCGGAAAAACAGAACTCTCCAAAGCTTTGGCAGAAGCAATATTTGGAGAAGAAAGCGCTATTATTAGATTAGATATGTCGGAATACATGGAAAAACATGCCGTATCAAAGCTTATTGGCTCTCCTCCGGGATATATCGGATATGAAGAGGGCGGTCAATTAACCGAGAAAATAAGAAGAAACCCTTATTCGGTTGTGTTGTTGGATGAAATAGAAAAAGCACATCCGGATGTTTTCAACCTGCTGCTTCAAATTTTAGAAGACGGCAGGCTGACAGACTCAAAAGGCAAAACCGTCGATTTTAAAAATACTGTTATCATTATGACATCCAATGTTGGCGCTCAGAGAATAAAGAAGCAAAAATCAATGGGCTTTTCAGTTTCAGACATGGATGAAAAAATGAACGCTTATGAAAAAATGAAAGAAAATGTAATGGATGAGTTGAATAAATCCTTTCGACCTGAATTTTTAAACAGGATCGATGAAGTAATAGTTTTCCATTCCCTTGAAAAGGAACATATTCTTAAAATCATAGAGCTTATGACCAACGGGTTAAAGCAAAGAGTTAAGAATATGGACATCGATATTGAAATAAGTGATTCAGTCAAAGACTATATAGCAAAGAAGGGTTACGATGAAAAATACGGTGCACGACCTTTAAGAAGGACCATTATGAGACTTATTGAAGATAAATTCGCTGAAGAAATACTGAAAGAAACAATTGAAAATAAGGATACTGTTTTTGTTGACATTGAAAATGAAAAGATAATATTTAAGAAGGAAGAAACTAAAGTGTAGTGTCGAGCATGTAAATCATTTAAGATTTAAGATTTAGGATTTAAGATTGGATGAAGGTTTTGTTTAAAAACCTTCATTCACTAATCACTAATCACTAATCACTAATCACTAATCACTAACCACTAATCACTAACCTCTAACTTAATCCGTAATCAGTTTCTTTGCAAAATGCAATAGGGGGACAATATGAGCAAAAAACAAAAGACGATATTTGTTTGCCAGGAATGTGGATACGAAAGCGCCAAATGGATGGGTCAATGTATATGTGGACAGTGGAATACTATGATCGAGGAAAAACTGTCTCAATCCGGATACGGCAAGACCTCAGATTTCCATAGTGATAATAAACCTATGCCTATTAAAGCTATTAAGTCTGGAATACATAATCGTTTGGATACAGGTATTGACGAGCTTAACAGAGTTTTAGGAGGAGGTCTGGTAAAAGCCTCCGTTACTTTAATATCCGGAGAACCGGGTATAGGAAAGTCCACTTTGATTCTTCAGGCGGCAGCTGCTATTGCAGAAAAAAACGGCAAAGTTCTTTATATAACAGGCGAAGAATCCGAAGAACAGATAAAGATCCGCGCAGATAGGATTAAAGCAGTTTCGGAACAACTATACCTTCTTTCCGAAACAAATATTGAAAGGGTACTTCACTTTATAAGAGAAGTAGAGCCTGTTTTTCTTATAATTGACAGTATTCAGACATTGTATTCTCAGAATCTGACCTCTGCACCCGGAACGGTGTCACAGGTGCGTGACTGTGCAAATGAGATAGTGAGGGAAGCAAAAACAAATAACATACCGGTATTTTTAGTAGCACATGTAACTAAAAGCGGCGAATTAGCCGGACCAAGAATCCTAGAACATATGGTGGATACCGTTTTAAACTTTAATGGAGAAAGAAGCCAGGAGTTCAGGATATTGCGATCCTATAAAAACAGATTTGGCACCACAAGTGAAATCGGAGCTTTTGAAATGAAAGAAAGCGGTTTGGTTCAGTTTGATAACTTATCCAAAAGTTTTTTGGACGGATTGGAGAAAGAGGCAGAAGGCGCCATAGTAACATGCAGTTATGAGGGTACGCGTCCGCTGCTTTTGGAGGTGCAGGCTTTGGCTGTGCCTGCCAATATCGGTTTTGCAAGAAGAACGGCCATAGGAATCGATAAGGGCAGACTTAATATGATTATCGCAGTTTTAGAGAAGAAAACAGGCTTGTCTTTAATAAATCAGGATATCTATGTCAATATAGTCGGTGGAATAAAGCCGGATGGAACGGCGACGGACTTAGCCGTTGCCATTGCAATATATTCAAGTTATAAAGGAATCAGAATTCCCTCCGACCGCATTGCCGTATTAGGAGAAATAGGTCTTACGGGAGAATTAAGACCAGTGCCAAATGCGGAAAAAATGATGAGAGAAGCATCAAAGATGGGATTTAAGCTTGTTATGTTGCCGGAAAAAAATTCTAAAAAAATTAATGATAAATTTGAAAATACAAGAATAATTGGTGTTGGAACATTGTATGAAGCCATAAAAACGATAGAAACTATTTAGATTATTAGAAACTAAGGGAACCTTTCATTCTATTGACATATCTAAAAACGTGTGATAAACTGTACTGCTTGACACCATGAAGGATATACTTTATACTGAAATTATGGGCTGGGAGGTTTTCTATTATGTTTAACATAGGCGACAAAGTAGTATATCCGATGCATGGAGCAGGTATTATTGAAAAAATAGAAGAAAAAAATATACTTGGTGAAAAACGAAAATATTATATAATGAAAATCCCTATTGGAGAAATGAAGGTAATGGTGCCTTTGGATAATATCGAAGAAATAGGTATCCGCAATGTTATTTGCGAAAATCAGATAGATATGGTCTGGAAACTCCTTAAGGATACTGCATCCGATATGCCGGATAACTGGAACCGCCGTTATCGCGAGAACATGGAAAAACTGAAAAGCGGCGATATTTTCGAAGTGGCTAAGGTGGTGAGAAATCTGATGCTGGCAGACAGGACAAAGGGATTGTCTACAGGAGAAAGAAAAATGCTCACTAACGCAAAACAGATTTTAATAAGTGAATTGGTTTTAGCAAAAGATTTGGATGAAAATACGGTAACAGAGTTGGTAAATGAGGCAGTGTTTAGTTTAGAATAAGCACCTGAAGGTGCTTTGTTTTATATATTGATGAAAAACACTTGGAATTATTAAGAAACAGTTATAAAATATCATCATAGTGCCAATAATGAATAAAGGAGGTGAAATAATGTTCAATAAAATATTACGGGCAATTATTGGCTTAACAGGAATGCTTTTGGGATATGGCTTTTCTGTACTGTTTTTTATTCTGCTTAATACTTATGATTTAGAACAGACAATTGTTTTAACGGCAAAAACAAAAATGATAATTTCGATTATTTGGGTTTTATCTTTTGGACTTTTATTTTACGCTATTACGCCTATTATAAAGAATCGTGGTATAAAGATTACTAAACGCATTGAGTCTGAGCTTCAAAAGGTACCGTCAAACGACATATTATCAGGAACGGCAGGACTTATTATAGGACTCGTCATTGCTTATTTAATCAGTCAACTGCTTACTAAAATAGAGATATTCTATATTGGTACTGTTTTATCCGTTCTTACTTATATTTTTATGGGATATTTGGGAATCAGTATAGCGACTAAAAAAGGGAATGACTTGATTCATAATTTCCCTACAACAAGGAAAAATACCGGGAATTTATTTAAAGGAAAACATAAATTTAATGACGAAGCGACTCCCAAAATATTAGATACCAGCGTCATTATAGACGGCAGGATTTCTGATATTATAAAGACCGGTTTTATAGAAGGCAGTATTATATTACCTGAATTTGTATTGGAAGAATTACGACATATTGCAGATTCATCTGATGCACTGAAGAGAAACAGAGGTCGAAGAGGGCTGGATATACTAAACAGAATACAAAAAGACCGTGTAATAGATGTGCAAATAACTGATAAGGATTTTAATGATGTTGAAGAAGTTGATATGAAGCTTTTGAAGCTTGCACAACATATGAATGGAAAAGTGGTTACAAATGATTATAATCTCAATAAGGTTGCAGAGATTCACGGTGTAGAAGTGCTTAATATCAATGAGCTTGCAAATTCATTAAAGCCAATTGTCCTTCCGGGTGAAGATATGCTGGTAACAGTCATTAAAGAAGGAAAAGAGCTGAACCAAGGTGTTGCATATTTGGATGACGGCACCATGATAGTTGTTGAAGAAGGACGAAAAAGTATCGGTGAAAATATTAATGTAACCGTTACAAGCGTGTTACAAACAGCTGCAGGTAGAATGATTTTTGCTAAGAAAAAGCCCCTTGCAAATAATAAAACCGCCTAAAATTAATAATAATAAATGAAAATATTTAACTTAATATAAGGCTGGCATAAAATCATTTTTGCCGGTCTTTTTTATTTTTGCAAATGCCGGATTCATTTTATTTTAAACCTTTTATACTTTTCTGGATGATGGTCCGATAAAAAAGACTTGAATATATTTTAATATTAAGATAAAATTTAAGTAAACGTTTAACTTAAACGTTTACTTAAATTATTTAGGAGGGTAGAAAATATGAAGAGGACACTTTCACTTTTAATTGTGTTAATGATGGTATTTACCTTTGGGTTAACTGGATGCGGAGGTAATGGAGACACCGAAGAACCACCATCATCAGGTGAACAAGCTACAGAA
>CAZKKX010000021.1:0-1731 GCA_964553505.1 uncultured Eubacteriales bacterium
GTGCCTACCAATACCTGGTCAACCGTTGTAGGGATTATGCCTATTTCAACAGATTCTAAGCCCGCTCTTAGGATATCGGCATATTCAGACAACCGAACTTCAAGGTTCCCGACCAACTCCACCATCTGATCCAGCACACTGATAATTACATTCCATATCTGAGTCATTTCTCTTACAAATGATAATTCATTATGCTTTCGTAAATCCGATATCCATTCTTCAATTCTGCTGTTAAGATCTGTTCTGCTCCGAATAAAGCCATACAAAGCCTCTGTCTTATCCTTAATACTTTTCTCTTCTTCCATCGCTTTTTCAAACTCAGAAAAAAAGGATATTATACGCTTCCGATGCTCATTTAAATCCTCAAGATATTCTTGCCCCAATTCATCCATTCCAAAAACAAAATCATTTTTCCATAGGCTGCCTTTAATGGCATATCTTAACGCGTAATTTTCAAGGTCTTCACAATCATCGGAAGTCAACTCCGTTAATTCTGTTTTTAAAAATCTAAAAATATCTTCACGCTTATATCCTTTAGCAATAACATCCAACATCGAAAGCAGATATTCCACAAAAGGGTTATGCATAATACTTCTCTTAATATCCATAAATACCGGTATTTCATATTCTTCAAAAACCTTAGAAATCAATAAACCGTAGGAATCCATATCGTTGCAAATCACTGCAATTTCTCTGAAACGATAACCTTTACTTCTTACTAATTCAACTATTTTAGATGCGACGCTTTCCAATTCTGCCGAATAACTGCTGCAAGAAACAATATCTATATGTTCCACATCTGCTTTATAAGCGTATAATGGGTGTGCATACAGTTCTTTCTCAAGACATGCAATTTCAGGTGCTCTGCCCTTCACATACTTATCGGTGATGGTTGAAATTTTATAAAAAATATTATTCTTCTCTGCAAGTCCTCTGCATTTCTTCATTGTATAGCGAGAAACATCGAAAAGATCAAAATCGCGACTCATATATTTCGAGTCAACGGTAAAATTAAAATTAACCTCTTCCGAGCAAAGCATCAGTTGCTCGATAAGCAAAAAAATCTGAGGATTGAAAAAATCAAAACCATCTATCCATATTGACGCCTTTTTTAGGAAAGACACATTTCTGATTTGTCCAATTAACAGATTAATAAAATCCTCGGAATCAATAAACTGATTTTCAAGGGATTCACTGAACTTATCATATATTAACCGGATATCTCCAAGCTTCTTTTTCAGAATAATATTATCTTCATCAAGACTTTCTGCTATGGTTCTTAATTCATCTGAACAGATGTTGAATTGCTTCAGTTCCGTTATGAAGTTGTTAACCAGACTGATAAATCCATGTTTTCCCGCAACATTTCCAAATATTTCAAGTTCCTCATGCAATTCCGTAATGATTTTATATAGCATCATATGCTTGCCTTGTTCATTAATATGAGTCCTGATCCCACCGCCGGTTTCCCCCAGCACCTTGTGCCCAAGTCTTGAAAAACTTAAAATCTCTACGCCGATTAATCCGGGAACTTTTAGTTTTTCAAAGGCAATACGCTCCGCCTGGAGGGTAAATTGTTCAGGAACAAGTATAATAATATGACTATCCGGCGCATGCTTCATTCTTTCGGAAATCTTGTCATACATGTACTCATTTAAATCCTTATCCCCTCTTCCTGTTATAAAATTCACAGCCATATCATCGCCCCCAGTAATTGGATTAAGTGTGAGT
>CAZKKX010000021.1:1831-23959 GCA_964553505.1 uncultured Eubacteriales bacterium
TGTTATAAAATTCACAGCCATATCATCGCCCCCAGTAATTGGATTAAGTGTGAGTATCCCTCTATCCAAATTATATCACATTTGCCTGCCACTTTAATCTGATATATAATATTTACATTATTATACCGGACGGAGTTGAGGCTTATGACACTGCGACATAAGACTACCATTACCATTATTGCAACTGTAACGCTAATCACTCTGCTTCTCTATGCTATTTTATATACCATTATCATGGGTGAATATCTTTCCATGGATGAAGAAATTAGCCAGCAGAATGTTATAAGAGCTTTTTCCGAAATCAATCATCGCCTTATTTCATTGAGAACCTTAACTGCCGAATGGTCCGTATGGGATGATACCTATGCATATATGGCCGGCGAATACCCCGAATATATCGAAAATAATATTTTTGACCAATCCTTTACTACATTGAATATCAATTTTATGCTTTTTTACGATACCGACGGGCATCTTTTTTATGGTGAAGGCTACGATATTATCAGAAATAAAAATATAGACATACCTTCAGAATTAACAAAAATATTTGCCGGCGATGCTTTCAGAGAAGAACGATTAACTATCGGAATGACCGGTATAATTTCAACAGATAATAAAAAGTTGTTAATATGTGCACTTCCTATTCAAAAAAGTGATTGGAGAGGGTCCAACGGAACATTAATGATTGGACGGTATTTGGATGACTCTATCGTAAATGAAATCAATAAATCTCTTGTCTATCCCTTATCTCCAATAGATAGAAATAATCTGGATCCATATACCAATAGACTAATTTCAAATGCGGTAGAAAACAATCAGAATATTTTTATAGGTCATAGCCCCGATAAAAATATTATAGAAGCTTACGGTCTATACGGTGATATTTATGGTGATCCGGCTTTTATATTTAATATATCCGCACCACTACAAATATACCGCCAGGGAAGAGAAACCATTATGTTTATACTTCTTTACCTGGCAGGTGCCGGAGTAATAATCGCCATTTTAGGATCCTATATCTTTAATAAATATATAATCTCACGACTTACAAGTCTATCCAACGAAGTATCTACAATTGCTCTGGACGGCAATCTCCAGAGAAGCGTTGCTCTTGGAGGTTCGGATGAAATTGGAATCTTAGCAACATCTATAAATAAAATGCTGGCTACCATATACGGAAGAACAGAAGAATTGAAAATTACTCACGAAGCACTTAAAAAAGCAAAAGAAGAAGCAGAAGAAGCAAATGAAACTAAAAGCCGTTTTTTAGCCAATATGAGTCATGAAATCAGAACTCCTTTAAACGGTATCATGGGAATGACAGATTTAGCGTACATGACAGACTTATCCCCTCAACAGCGGACTTATTTGGAAATGATACGGTACTCCGGCAATATCCTGCTAAATATCATTAATGACATTCTGGATTATTCTAAAATAGAAGCAGGAAAATTACAACTTGAAAACATTGAATTTAATCTTAAAGATACTGTTGAGAAACTGACGCGTCTTACTTCAACAAGAGTTCTTCAAAAAAATATTGAAATAATTCTTGACATTGATCAAAATACACCTACATATGTGATTGGTGATTCTATGCGGCTTAATCAAGTACTGTTGAATCTCTTGAATAACGCCATTAAATTCACTGAAAAAGGGGAAATACACATTTCAGTCACTCAGAAAGCTTGTTCGCAGAATAACATTGAATTCCGTATCAAAGACACGGGCATAGGAATTCCATCTGATAAAGTGGATAAAATGTTTGAGGAATTTACTCAAGCAGATAGTTCTATAACCAGGAGATACGGCGGTACCGGCTTAGGGCTTGCCATCAGCAATCAATTGATCAAAGCCATGGGCGGCAGTATAAATGTAGAAAGTGAAATAGGAGTCGGCAGTACCTTTACTTTTAATATTCCATTTGAAAATTCAAACACAAAAGAAACCTTCAATATTTCTGAAGAGTTTAAAGATAAAACAATTCTCATCGTAGAAAAAAATGAGAAAATTAAACATATTCTAAAAAAAATATGTATGGATATTTCTATAAATTATGTTATGTTATCTTCTCCTGAAGAAGCTATGGAGGCCTTATTTTCATCAACCGACTTTGACATTATCATTATAGATTTATATCTGGAAAATATGGATGGTTTAGAACTATCAAAAAAACTCTCCGCCATTAAAAAAGAACCGTTACCTATTATTCTTCTGGTTTCTCCGGCAGATACAATCGGGAATTCTGCTCTGTTAAAAGAACTTAATATCTTCAGTCAGATTATAAAACCCGTGCTCCCGTCAGAATTCAAGTCAACGGTTCATGATGCTTTAAATTTTTCACAAGGAAATAAAAATACCGGAACAATAAACCAATATTTTACTACCTTCTCAGAAAAAACAGTCTTAGTTGCTGAGGATGGATATATCAACAGAAAAATAATAGTAGAACTTCTTCGAAAGCTTCATGTAAATATTCTCACAGCCGACAATGGAGAAAAAGCTCTGAATTTATTTGATAATAATCAGGTAGACCTTGTTATAATGGATATTGAAATGCCTGTTATGGATGGTTTGGAAGCGGCATCAAAAATCAAAGAAAAAAGTATTTCCCAAAAAAGAAATGTACCTATAATTGCAGTTACCGCATACATCCTTGAAAGTGAAATTCATAAATGTTTTGTAGCAGGTATGGATGATTATGTTTGCAAACCCATCAGTTTAGATATGCTATATAATAAGCTTTTAAAATATCTTGCAGGAGAATCAATAGCAGAAAAAGAAATTAGATACGTCAACCATCAGAAACTCTGCGATCTTGTTAGTGGTGAAGAGTCCTTTATCGGTGATTTATTGACATCCTTTACCGGAACATATATGGATTTTATTGAAAAAGCAAAACGTTCGACAAGAAAAAATGATATAATTGAATGCAAGAAAATCCTGCACGGACTTAAAGGAACTGCGGTCAGTCTTTATATACAATATGGTTTAGATGACATAATTGCCCTTGAGAGTCAGATGGAACAACTATCCACAAATTCAATTCTTAATAAAATAGGACTTATAGAAGAAAAATTGCATGAGGTCGCCACTTATATTGATAAAAAATATAAAAGCGATCCACTTTGAGGTGAAAAATGAAAAAAATATTTGTAATTGATGATTCTGTCCCGACCTTAAAATTGATCCATAAAATATTGGAAAATTCAGGGTACACTGTCTTTAAATTCAGTGATGCCTCAACTGCTCTTTCTCAAATCAAATCCGAAACTCCCGATTTGATTATCATGGATATTGAAATGCCTAAAATGAATGGTCTTGAAGCCCTTCAACTCATGAAACGAATTGAACCAAATCTTAAAGTGGTCATTATGACCGCTTATGCGGATTTGGAAAAAATACATTATTTTCTCGAAAATGGCGTTATTGATTTCATTGCAAAACCTTTTTCTCTTAATGAAATTAATACCGTTCTTGCTCATGTTTTTTCTGATGAAAATGAAAAAGCTTCACAGGAATTATATGATAAACGCTTAAGTTTTATTTGTAAGAGTCCCAAAATAACAAACTGTATCGACAAAGCACTTAAAGTATGTAACAGTGACCTTCCCATACTTATTTTAGGTGAAAATGGAACAGGCAAAGAAATACTTGCCGATTTTATTCATTACAACAGCCTCAGAAAGTATAATAATATGATAAAAGTAAATTGCGCGGCAATACCGGAAGATTTAGCCGAAAGCGAATTGTTCGGGCATGAAAGAGGTGCTTTCACCGGCGCTATAGATACAAGAAAAGGAAAAATCGAACTGTCAAATAACGGAACACTTTTTATGGATGAGATCGGTGACCTCAGTCCCAATCTTCAAACCAAATTATTACGCGTTTTGGAATATAAAAAATACGAAAGAGTAGGAGGAAAAAATACCATAGAAACAGATTTTCGATTAATATGCGCCTCCAATAAAAACTTAAGCGATGAAGTAGAAAAAGGTAATTTTAGGCAGGATTTGTTTTATAGAATCAATACCGTTACCCTTAAAATTCCTCCTTTGAGAGAGCGTAAAAGTGATATAGAACCTCTCATTCATCATTTTTTAGAACAATATCGTAAAAAATTTATGGTTACTGTTGAAAAAATTTCAAAAGAAGCTCTCACAATCCTTGAGGAATACGAGTGGAACGGAAACGTACGAGAACTTAAAAATGTTATAGAAACTACAGCGTCATTAACAGTAAATGATACTATTCAACCTTGTGATTTGCCTCGCTATATTTACGATACCAACTATCGAAATGCTCCAATAAACTTCTTTGAGTCTAATGAAATCATACCATTAGACGAATTAGAAAAAGCATATATTTTATCTGTTCTCCGCAAACTAAAAGGAAACAAGAAAAAAACTGCTGAAATATTAAGAATAAGTGAAAAAACTCTCTATAATAAATTGAGTAAATATAATATGAAATTGTAAGAAATACTATACACCGCCATGGGCTACTGTAAAATATACAGTAGCCTATTTTCAATTTTTTGAAAATTGAAACTATCATGACTGCTCTATCCGTTTGTTTTAAGTAAATTATCATATTATTTATTTGAAAAACAATTGGTATATTTTTTGCAAATAATAAGACATCGCAAATATATGCTCTAACGCACTGTAATGTATCGTTATTGCTGCTATGAGCAAATCATCTGAGGAGGTGAACTTGTTCTACTCTTATTACAAAATAATTAATAAAGGAGGAAATAATTTATGGATGTTATAGTAAAATTACATTCCCTTGACTGGATTATTATCGTAGGCTATATTGGCTTTATGCTTTGGCTGGGATTTTACTTTTCTAAAAAATCCCAAGGATTTGATGATTACTTTATGGCAGGAAGAGATTTAACTGCCCCTTTGCTGGTTGGTACGTTAGTATCTACTTTCTATGGTCTGGATACTTTATTCGGAACTTCCGAAGTCGGTTTTTATGAAGGTATTTCAGGTTTTTTTGCTTATTCACTGCCTTATACTGCCATGTATATTGTAATGGCATTTCTTGCCCCTGTATTTAAAGAAAAATTTCCCTCAGGTACAACCATGCAGGATATTTGTTATGAGAAATATGGCAAAACCGCCGGAATCGCATCTTCAATAGCTGCTTTCGTGTACTCTACAAATACAATGGAAATGATGGGAATTGGGATGCTTTTATCTTTGGTTCTTCCTATTCCTATTTGGCTGGGAACAATTATCGGAGCAATTATTGTTGTAATCTATACTTATACGGGAGGTCTTTGGGCTGTTACCATGACTGACTTCATCCAATTTGTTCTCATGATGATAACACTTGGTATCGCTATAATTGTGGGATGGAGTTCATTTGGAGGATATGAGCAGGTTTATGCAGGCCTGACTGAATGGTGCGGTGAAGATCCATGGTATTTCTTCAGCGTCGGAGCAGGTTATCTGTCTCCTGCAACTCTTGTTTCTTATTCTATTACTGCGCTTGCAGTACTCGCTGAGCCGGCATTCTTCCAGAGAGTCTTTGCTTCAGCCGGTCCAAAAGAAATCAAAAAAGCTTTTGCAGTTGGTGTTCCCATGTGGCTGGCCTTTGACTGGGTAGTTACTTTCCTCGGAATTCTCGGGGCTGCTGCTATAGGCATCGGTATGCTTCCTGAAGTAGAAGCAAACCAGGCCTTGTTGGCTATTGTAGGTCAATATCTGCCGCCTGGAATCCTCGGCTTATTTATCGCCGGCGTTCTGGCATGTGCAATGTCAACTGCCGACTCATACTTCCTGGTTTCCGGCGGGGTTGTTGGTTATGACCTTTACAAGAAAGTTATCAACCCCGAAGCAGATCAAAAACAAGTTGAAAAGATTACTAAGTATGGGTTGCTTGCCAGTGCTGTTATCTCATTAGCTTTAACCTTTATGTTTGACAGAATTATGGAAATTTGGGTTTTCCAAGCTACCGTTATTCTTGCAGTATCACTGATTCCTGTATATTTTGGAACATTTTCCAAAAAAGCACCTAAAAAGATCGCCGGGACATTGGCTACAACGATTGGTCTTGCGCTTTCATTCATTTGGTATATCTGGACCAACTTCTTCGGTGTATGGTCTGATGATTGGGAAGTATATGTTGTCAGGATCGGCTCAACTGAACTTTGGCAGGAACAAGGTATCCTAATCATCGTGCCTATCGTCTTAGTTATTTACTTAGTTGCTAATGCCCTTGGAAAGGAAACTATGAGCGAAGGGGGTAATATTTAATGTTAGATAGTATGTTAACTTGGAATTGGGATTTTTGGTGCAATGTTGCAGGTGCAATATGTATCATAGGACCTCTGTTTCTTGTAGGTTGGTATGTAAAAGCGGTGAAAGCAAAAATCAAAAAACTCAACGATCAAAGTCAATAAAATAAAGATTTCAAAAAGAGGTGCTTAATTGCACCTCTTTTTATCAGAGTTGACTTATTTTCCTGATTTCAACGCCCTGATAAAAATGTTTCAGAATCTCAGTATAATCCGCACCGTTGCCCGCCATACCGTTTGCACCCCATTGACTCATTCCTACGCCATGCCCATACCCTGTGGTCTTGAAAGTAATCTTATCACCGTTGACCTCTACGGTAAAGTTCGCTGACCTGAGCCCTAACATCTCCCTCACGTCTCTTCCGGATAAAATAAGATTGCCGACCTGCATCTTGCTCACACGACCTCCGCTGCTGTGTTCAAGGATCTTCACGGAATTTTCTACATTATTTAAATCAATAGATAAATTCTTATATTTCGCTGCCACCTGTGATCTGAACTCATTTAAACTTATTGTAGCAGAATCGTTAAAATAAGGAGCCTCATGTTCAAATGGGCTTTCTACACTTCTCAAATAGGGGACTGCTGTTATAAAAACATCTTCCGAATTCTCAGTTTTTCCCCCGCTTGTAGAATGAAAAAGCGGTTGATCTACTAATTCTTCTTGATAAATCATAACCTGTCCTCTTGTGCTCTCTACAGCTTTGCTTATTTTCCCCCAGTATTTAAGTATCCACTCTGAAGTTTTAATATCTTTTAGCTTCTCGTATGATATATAGACTTGACAATGGACACCGTCACAAAGAGGTGCCTGAGGATGGTCAGGATGTCCGCTTTCTCCATAAAGCTTCATACGGGACATGGCATAAGTCCTTGCAGCAACAGCCTGTGCCTTCAATGCCTCTTCTTCAAATTCTCCCGGCATTTCACCGGCAACAACACTTTTAATATATTCCTCAAGGTCTATTTCCGCAATCCTATTCTCGCTTTTTAAAAATACTCTTACTTTTTCGTCAAGCTCCTTCGGTTCTTCTACTATTGATTTGTCGTCAAAGGTGCTGATAATGGCAAAAGGCAAGCCAATCACCGCAAAACAAAGCAAAAGTCCCAAAACAATCAATCTCTTCATTCAAATCCACCTCTACAGGCTCAATCATTTATAAATTTATATGACAGGGTTATTTAAAATATACCTGAAAGGTTTGAATGAAGATAAACGAAAGACGGAAGGAAAACAGAAAGGACGGTTCCGAACCGTCCTTTCTGTTTGTAGATAATTGAATACTGTTTTATAAATATTCTTTTCAGTTATTCTATTACTTTTTTTATCTTAGCTCCTACTTTGACCAGTTTTTCAACAAATTCCGAATAACCTCTTTCAATATGATATATATCTGATATTTCCGTAGTTCCTTCCGCTATAAGACCTGCAAGAACAAGAGCCGCTCCGGCTCTCAAGTCAGTAGCTGTTACTTGAGCTCCTTCCAATTGTTGCTTCCCTGAAACAACCGCACTTCTACCTTCTATTTTTATATTTGCACCCATACGATTCAACTCTCCAATATGCATATATCTGTTTTCAAATACTGTTTCGATAATAATACTGGTACCATTGACGGAAGTAAGCAGAGTCATAAACTGAGCCTGCATATCGGTTGGAAATCCCGGATAAGGAAGTGTCTTGATATCTGTCGCTTTGATTTCATTACTTGCTATTACTCGAATATTGCCATCACTTTCAGTTATTTCCACACCACACTCTTTTAGTTTAGCAATAACAGGCTTGACATGGTCGGCTATAGCATTCTTTATGAGTAAATCGCCTCTTGTGACCGCTGCCGCAACCATAAATGTCCCTGTCTCAATTCTATCAGGAATAATCGAATACCGTGTTCCCATCAACTCTCTTTCAGAAACGCCTTCTATTTTAACGGTATCTGTGCCGGCACCTTTTATTTTTGCACCGATGCTATTCAGAAAATTCGCAAGATCTACAATTTCCGGCTCCTCAGCGGCATTTTCGATAGTCGTAGTCCCTTCAGACAAAACTGCACACATCATAATATTTTCTGTCGCCCCAACACTTGGAAAGTCAAGATATATCTTGTCACCTATCAATTTGTCCGTCCTGGCTTCAACATATCCGTGTTCCAATTCAATTTCTGCTCCAAGTGCCTGGAATCCTTTTAGATGTAAATCTATGGGTCGAGCCCCTATTGCACAGCCTCCCGGCATTGCTATTCTAACTTTACCTGTTCGCGCAAGAAGGGGGCCCATTATAAGATTTGATGCCCTCATCTGTTTTACTAATTCATAAGGTGCTTCTAATTCATCGACTGTCTCACAGATTATAATTATTTCCTTTTTTAAATGATCTATATGTACTTCAGCTCCGACACTTCTTAGTAGTTGACACATAACATCTACATCTCGAAGCTTCGGAATTTCTGTTATGATGCATTTCTTTGATGTAAGAATAGAAGCAGCCATAATTGGCAACACTGCATTTTTAGAACCGCTTATCTCTACCTCACCTTTTAGGGAACCGTTCTTTTCTATAATATATTTCGGCACTACCTTTCCTCCTTATAAACATATATTCTTTACATTATTAAATTTGAATTCCTCTAATAAAATAAGGAATTTCTTTGCCGATGATCCATCAAGTTATATCTATATTATATGCAACTTTATATATACTACATTATTTATATGTATTTAAACAATATTCCTTAAAATTATACCATACTTTCTCTTCTATAGCCAAAAAAAAAGAAAAGGAAGTGCGCATTTGTTTTATATGCTAAAGGGGGACGAAAACATATTTAAAAATACACATCTTCCTTGTTCAATCTAAATTATTCCCATTTTGATTCTACCTATACATAAAAATATTTAAATATATTTACAAATAATTATTGATGCTGTTACTCCAGCAAAATAAGCTACAAGGCCGCTTATCATTACGTAGCGGTATTTTTTTACGGAGGTGACTCCAAAATATATGGCAATTGTATAAAAAATAGTTTCGGCAGATCCCATCATTACTGATGCCACCCTACCAATATAGGTATCCGCTCCATACTGTTCAAGTATAGTCTTAACAACTGCCAAGCCGCCGCTGCCGGAAACGGGTTTAATAAAAAGTAATGATAGAAGTTCCGTCGGAAACCCTAATATCTTACAGACAGGCGAGGAAAACTGTTCCAACCTATCCAAGGCTCCCGAGGCAGTAAAAAAAGCAATCGCAACGAAAATAGCAATCATATATGGCATAATCCCGGCTGCTGTATGGATGCCCTCTTTTGCACCTTCCGCAAAAAGACCATATATATCTACTCTTTTTATCAATCCATATACAAGAATAACTGTCAAAATAGCCGGTATTATGGAATAAGATATGAATTTCAAAATATCCATTCAGGTTCTCCTTTCGAAAAATTTGCAAATTATTATACCTGTTAAAGTAGATACAAAAGTCGCAATAATAGTTGGAACTAAAACATCTACCGGATTCAACGAACCTACATCACTTCTTATTTTTATTATTGTCAAGGGAATAAGCTGAACAGACGACATATTGATTACCAAAAACATACACATGGTTTTACTGGCAGTCTGTCTGTGGCAATTCGACCGATCCAAGACCTTCATTGCTTTTATGCCGAATACGGTAGCAGAGTTTCCTGCGCCAAACATATTCATAACCATATTCATTATAATCAAGCTTAAGGTCTCCTCATTTTTTTCTTCAGGAAATATATAATTCAAAATTGGCTTTACTGCTTTTGAGAAAGCTCGGATCATACCGGCACCCTTTGCGATATTCATAATCCCCGACCAAAGTGCCATAATGCCTGCCAATCCAATTGTAAAAAAGACCGCCTCTTCACAGGATTGAAAAAATACAGTATTTAATTCTTCTAACTCTCCTGAAAACAAAGCAGTCATTACCCCGATAATCATCAATCCCGCCCAAATGTAACCCATCATTACCGATGCACCTCTTTCAGAAGTCAAAAATGAAAAATTAATAAAAGTATGGGGTATAAATACTTAAGACCTATAACCTCTTTTTAATAATATTCAAGTGTGTTAAACATATTACTGTGTGTAATTTAATAATTATAATCGTATTAGTTCCTTCTCATTATTTTTAATAGTCCATGTTATATGGATAATTTTTGTAAATTTAAACAATATTATTGTAAAATATCGCATTATGAGTAATAATAAAGTAAGATTAAGTTTAAAAACTTCGCTTTATAGCTATGATAGTATTAACTAACAACAGGAGGTGAAAAATGAATACTTCGATTGAAATTACATTGGGTGAATTAGGATGGTTTTTAATTGGTATTGCCGTGATTATTATGATCGTGTATATCACCATTTTAATCAAAAATCTGATTCCCGCTGTTAAAAAAATGAATTCTGTTTTAGAAGATATTGAAATAATTACTAACATGGCCTCTCAAAGTACAAAAAATGTTCAAATTGCTATCAATAATTTGTCTGAATCGGCCTCTATTTTATCAGACTCTGTTAAGAATAATCAGAATGTTGTAATTGCACTCGCCACGGCTATAAATGCTGTAACATCTCTAAAAAATATTTTAATGAAAATATTTAAGTCTAACTCTGGATAATTTTACCTTTTAATTAAATTTTTTTGGTTGTTGACTTATTTTTTTTCATTTGGTATCATAAAAGTCAGATTATTGTCGAAATATGTAAATTTTATAGGAGGTTTGCACATGAAAGCGACCGGAATTGTAAGAAAAGTTGACGAACTGGGAAGAGTTGTATTACCAATTGAATTAAGGAGAAACCTTAATATCGAAATCAAAGATCCGTTGGAAATATATGTAGATGGAGAAATGATTGTTTTGAAAAAATATGCACCTGCATGCATATTCTGTGGAAATGCAAAAGAAGTAACCAGAATTCACGACAAAAACATTTGCAAAGATTGTCTTGAAGAAATCAAAAAATTATAAAGCTTGTTGGATAATTCAACAAGCTTTTTTTATTTACCGTAAATCTTAATGATTTCTTTTGTGTACATTCCATCATCATTATAAACATACAAAGGATCCATAAATTTTAATTCTTTATTCCCATCTTTAGTACAATGAAGCAGTAAAATATTAGGTCTTTTATACTTTTTAGGATGAACAAACTGTATTTCTTTAGGTTCAAGACGATTTTTTCTGCAAGTATAAAATATATCTACTAATCGATGTGGTCTGTGCACCATATAAAAATGCCCTTTCGGTTTTAATAGCTTATATGCAGCAACAATCACATCTTCGAGAGAAGCTTTCATTTCATGTCTTGAACAAGCTTTGATGTTTTCTGCATTCTTTAAGCCTTCATTTTTAGACATATAAGGAGGGTTACTTATAACCATATCGAATGTATTCATTTCTAAATAGTCACAAGCGTTATTCAAATCAGTATTCAGTATTTTAATTTTATGTTCAAGGTCATTCAATCTAACACTTCGAATTGCCATATCCGCAACTTCACTCTGTATCTCTATTCCAATTATCTCGTCAAAATTTGCAGCATCATTAAGCAATAAGGGGATGATACCTGTTCCGGTCCCCAAATCCACAGCCCGCCATCCGTCTTTTACTCTGCAAAATTTTGATAAGAGAACCGCATCTATTCCATAGCAAAACCATTGGGGATTCTGAATGAGCCTTATCCCGGCAAATTGAATTTCCTCAATTCTCTCATTCTCTTTCAGTAACACTTCTTTCATCGTCACACCTGATTATTATTATTTAACTAAATCTTTTATATCGTTTACAAAATCCTTTTCATTAATTTCTCCAATATAAATTTTAGCAATATAACCTTCCTCATCAATTAAATAAGTAGTGGGAAAAGACCGAATTAAATATTTTTTTGCAACATCTCCCTCTAAATCAAAATAAACCGGAAACTCATATGCCATATTTCTTATATACTTAATCACATATTCCAAGTTATGCCCTTCAACGGCCGTTACATTTACGGATACAATATGAATAGTATCTTCAAACATTTTATAGCAATCTGATATAAGTTCATTTACATTTTCTGATTCCAAGGACCATGAAGTCCAAAAATTGAGAATAGTGGCTTTTCCCGCTAAATCTGAACTGTTTATACTGTTACCACTGTTATCTTCGAGATAAAAACTCTTTAATAGATCTCCTTCAAATACCCCGGCATCACTTTGATCGTCAGTGTCGTTTTCATTATTTATCTCATCTGTTTTTTCAGCTTTAGGTTCTGACATATCATTACCAAAGCATCCCGACAAAAAAAACACGGAAAATGCTAATATAAAAAAGGTAATCAAAAAAAAATTTCTCATGCCGACCTCCTTTTAACTATGTCTTTTCGATTTTTTAGTCATCAAGCAACTCTTTGAATTCTTCCGGAATCTGATCATCTCCGTCATCTATATCTCTATCCGAAGCATCCAACCTTTCTACAGACTTCTTATCAAATTGCAGCACTTCGTCATCCAGCTTTTCTTCCCTATCCGACGACGCCTCCTCAATAATACGCCTTACTTTTACTTTTTCTTCCAGAATGCTGCTTTCTATGACTTTTCCTATCCCTTCAGGCGTCATAACTCTTTCCCCAACCTCAGGAAGGTTATTTCTAAGTAACTGATAGGTATCGCTTTCAAACCTCAAACAACACATTAGTCTGCCACAAGTTCCTGATATCTTGGTGGGATTCAAAGATAAATTTTGCACTTTAGCCATTTTTATAGAAACAGGATCGAATTCTCCAAGCCAGGAAGCACAGCACAGGCTTTTCCCACAGGTTCCGATTCCGCCCAGCATTTTAGCCTCATCCCTGACACCAATTTGCCTTAATTCTATTCTCATTTTAAAAACTGCTGCCAGATCTTTCACTAACTCTCTGAAATCTACCCGCCCCTCAGCCGTAAAATAAAAAATGATTTTATTATTGTCAAATGTATATTCAACATCAATCAATTTCATTTTTAATCCATGTTTTTCAATTTTTTCCTCGCATATAGACAATGCTCTTTCTTTGTTATGAATATTTTCTTGGTGATGAGTTATATCCTTTTCAGTTGCAATTCTGACAACTTTTTTTAAAGGCTGTACTATTTCTTCCTCACCAACCATCTTTGCACCAACTACCACACTGCCGAATTCTATTCCCCGTGCAGTTTCAACAATAACCTTATCTCCTTCATTTATTTCAAATTCGTCCGGGTCAAAATAATATATCTTACCTGCTTTCTTAAATCTAACACCTATGACTTTAACCATATCATTCCTCCTGTATTTTAAAAAGCATGTTCTTAATTACCATATTAAAATTAAGATTTATATTAATTTCTTTTTTGGCTTCTTCCAATAGCTCAACAATCCTAATTGCTTTTTCATATCCTATCCTATTTGCCTCTTTAAGTAAAGTATCTGAATAGTCTGCGTTCATCAATATCTTTTCATTATAACCAACGGAAGAAAGAACCGACAAATCACGGTACCAATATTCTATCATATCTAAGAAAAAGAAAATCTCCTTTTTTTTGTCATTTAATATATGAATCAAATCAAAAATTTCTCCATCCGGATTAATCATTTTTTGAGCAATTTCTATGCTTTCCTCTCTTCTCTTTCTGAAATCTCCCAATAGATACATTTCATCTGCCATTCCAATTCGCCCTTGAGAAAATGCTGCCAGAATCTCAGCATCTGTATGATCTGCAGAATACTTATTTATTAAATAAAAACTTGTTTTTTCATCCTTCAGAGGGGTAAACTTCAGTGTCATGCATCTCGACACAACCGTAGGAAGGATTCTGTTGAGATTTTCAGTTATAAGAATTATAATAATATTCTTATTAGGTTCTTCCAAAGTTTTTAACAATCGATTTTGTGCTCGTTTTGTCATAGTCTCGGCTTCATCAATTACAAAAACCATATTTCGGCTTTCATACGGCTTCTTTGACATAGCCTTCTGAATTTTTTCAATCTGGCCGTCTTTGATACTGCCTTCAGGTTCAATATAATAGTAATCGGGGTGAGTATAATGATTCATTTTAGAGCATGATATACATGTTTCACAAGCATCTGAGGCAACAGAATCGCAAAATATCCCTTTAGCAAAATTAAATGCCGTATATCTTTTTCCGATTCCTTGAGGTCCCTCAAAAATATATGCATGAAAAAAATCTCTATTCTTTAAAAATTTTTTAAGTATCTTAATAATGTGTTCCTGTCCTATAACATCATTTAAACTCATTTATCCTATCTTCTTTCATTTCATCTTAACATCCGTTAATAAGACTTCTAAACAATCTTTTATATCTCCGTGAATTTCTTTGATTGTTCTATCTGCATTGATCCCTTTTATCCTTTCAGGATATTTCTTTTCCAACTCTAAATATGCCTGATACACCTTCGTGTGGTAATCTAAATCTTCCATATCTAATCTATCTTCATGGAATATGCGTTTTTTCCCCTTTTCCGGAGATATCTTAAACAAAAATGTTATATCAGGTACACAGCCGCGAATCGCAATATCATTTATTTTTCTGACACGTTCTCCCAAGCCTCTCCCAACACCTTGATAAACAAGACTTGAATCCACAAACCTGTCACAAATAACAACTTTTCCTTCCTTTAAAGCAGGCATAATAACCTGAGAAACATGTTGAGCACGTGAAGCAGCATATAATAATGCTTCCGTAACATAGTCCATTTCCACATGGGTCTTATCCAGGATTATTTTTCTAATTTTCTCGCTGATTCTGGTTCCTCCGGGTTCTCGTGTAATGACCATATCAAATCCTTTTTCTTGAAAATACTGTTTAATCAATTGAATTTGAGTAGATTTTCCTGAACCATCAGGGCCCTCAAAAGTAATAAAATAACCTTGCATATCATACATCGATTTTGCTGCTTCCCTTCTTTAATATTTTATGTGAAAGAATGAATTCTATTATTTTATCGAATCACCTTGAAATTGCCGCGTCTTTTCTGGTATTCTCTATAAATATCATCCTCTTCGTAATCCTGTTTTCTGTGAATAGTACTTCTTTTATGTTCTTTTCTAATAATCTCATCAACCAAATAACCCGTTAATATAAAAACGATATATAAAACGGGAACACATAATAAAGCAAGAAAAACAATTCTTAAATACATCTTAACCCACCCCACGAGATTTAATTTTTCAGTTATTTCTTATATCTCATTATATTAGAGCTATCAGAAGTAATCAACAAAAGAAAAAAAATATATGCATATTCACCTGGAAAAAAGAAAACAATAAGACCGGAGGTGATGAAATGAATTTAACCCAAAAAGAAAAAATGCTATTAAAAGATCAACAGTCCCACGAAGAACTCTGTATAAAAAAATACAACAACTATTCAAATCAAGCTCAGGATCCACAGTTGAAACAAATGTTTCAAGGTCTTGCTCAGCAGGAACAACAGCATTTAAATACCATCAATCAGATTATGAGCGGTCAGGTTCCGAATACTAACTCTCAACAGCAACAGCAGGGAGGACAACAGCAAGGTCAGCAAATGCAACAAGGTGCCAATCAAAATCAGTCTTCCGGCAATCAGAATAAAAAAGATGCCGAGTTATGCCAAGATATGCTTACAACTGAAAAATATATTTCTTCAACTTACAATACGGCTATCTTCGAATTTGGAAATCACAATGTGCGTGATGCACTTAATCATATCCAAAAAGAAGAGCAGCAGCATGGGGAAAGTATTTTTAATTATATGCAGAGTAACGGTATGTATCAGACACAATAAAAAGTGGTTTAAAACCACTTTTTTTATTTCGTCTTCCATTTAAAGCTTCTCCTTCATCAACTGTATTTGCCAAAGCATGTTTTCAATTATTTGGCATATAGATTAAATAGAGAGAAGGGAAGTTATGAAAAAAGATTTTTATACATTTAGGGAATACATGAAAAATGTTGATAAATTACTTACTGCATCTATGGAAGATTATCTGGAAATGATATACAGGCTTTCCTATGACAATGGTTTCACAAGGATTCATGAATTATCTTCAGCCCTCAATGTCCAACCTCCGTCTGCAACAAAAATGGTACAAAAGCTTTCAAAATTAAAACTCGTAAAATATGAAAAATATGGATTTATTATACTTGAAGACCATGGGAAAGAATTGGGAAAAATCCTTCTTAGACGACATAACACCATAGAGGATTTCTTAAAACTATTGGGCATTGAGGAAAATGAAATTCTCCAAGAAACAGAAAAAATTGAACATACAATAAATAAAAAAACTGTCGAAAGTTTTGCCGTCCTTGTTAATTTTTTTAAAGAAAACTCTGATATCAAAGACATGTTCATTCATTATCAATCAGAATGTAATAATTCGGAAAAATAAACAAACCTGTTACAAAATACATTCAACTTTTTTTGCACCTTTTTCCAATGCAAGTGCTCTGATTTGCTCCATTTTTTCATTATTGGGGATCTTATGTTTTATTCTCTCTTTCCGACTTTCATTCAGACCGGTAGTATGCACCCGGATCAATTTATAATTCACATCCTGATAATCCTTTAATAAAAAGGCCACCTTTGATACAGTTGCCTCGGCATCCATTTCATCCACAATAACTGTTCTTACTTCAAAAACTTTGTCCTGTTTAAGCAAATATTTAAGATTATCAATAGAATCTTTACTCTCGATCCCACATAATTCTCTCACCTTATCAACAGATTTAATATCTAACATGAATTTGTCAGTTATCTCTATTAATTTGTCCATCTCTCTTTTATCAAAAAAACCATTGGTATCTACAAAACAAGAAAGTCCTGATTCTCTTTTTATTTTTTTGAACAGCTTAATTACAAAGTTATAATTCAGTAAAGGCTCTCCGCCCGATACTGTGACTCCTCGTATATACGGACTATAAGCTTTGATTTCTTCATATAGTTCATCCACCCCCATTATCTTTGTTCTGGGTGAAGCATGGTGTGGACATACACGAATACATGCATCACATGAAATACATAGAGATTCATTGTGCTCCACCTTACCATTTAAACAACTCAATGCTTTTTGGGGGCATACTTCAATACATTTAAAGCAGCGCTGACAATAACCCATGGTCTCAGGGTTATGGCAATATATACATCTCGCATTGCATCCTTGAAAAAAAACAACAAGCCTGTTGCCGGGACCATCAACGTTGGAGAAAGGTATGATTTTGTTTACAATAGCTTTACAGTCAGCGTCGGATTTTTCTTTTGAATACTTTTGCATTCTGATTTGTTCCTTCTCCCATTATGGCCGTATCCCTTAATACGACTTTCCCATCGGCAACCTTTTGCGCCTCGCTTTTTTTAATCAGATACCCGGTTACTCTTATTAAATCAGTATTTTCCAGATACGTTGTAATATATCTATAGCCTGTATCCATGGCACCATTAATAATATCCAGAATCGCTTCCGGTTTGTCTGTATACGTTTGGTCAAATGCAAACAAATCCCCTGTCCCGGACTCAAAATACTTATGGAATTGTCCGGCTTGCTTTATATGCTTAGGCAATGAAGGTTCATCTCCAACGGGCACCCTATGTGCCGGTGTATTACTATAATCTTCATGACTTAAATTTGCACCTACCTGCCCATGCAACAAATATCGGTTATTGGTTCTTTCAACATATATACCCTTATGATTATTGACAATTGATTGAATTTTCCTCATGATTTTATGAGCAATATCATCACCATACGAAGACATCCCAAAGTGTTCGTCTTTCTTTTCTTTATAAAGAATATGATTAACCGCTTCCGCTAATCCTACAATGCCAAACATAGCCGTAAAGTTTTCTCTCTTTATAAATCCTTCACTTACTAAGAAAGAGGATTCAAAAAAATTTGATTTTTCTACCAGAAATTTAATCCGCTTATCCATCATAGAAAGCATCGTTTCAGATACATCTGGAATTCTTTGATTAAGCAGCTCATCAAGAGAAGATGTACCCTGTGCAATAGTACCTAATCTTAACCTCGGAAGTGTATAAGCTCCCCCTGCTGATGGCAAGGCATTATAGCAGCTGACAATTTCATGTTCTCCCATCTCTTTGCGATACATTTTTTCATTACTAAATGAAGGCTTTGATACCTTTAAACATGCTGCCGCCGCCTTTTGCGCAAAATCCGGGTCAGTAAGATCCGGGTCATACCTCAATGTCATATTTGGTGTCGGATTCTCTAATTCCACAATAGCTTTAAGTATCATTTTTCCAGCATTGGTTGCCTTCGGTCCTATATCTGCATGGCAAAAAGAATCCGTTATAGTTTTATCTATATGATTCAAAAATCTCTTTATTTTGATATAATCATACTTCTCGTCATTAATAAAAGGATCAATCATAAGATCCAGAGGACCTATAAATACCGGGAAAGAAGTTATAGAAGGAACATGATGATAAAAAATCAGTAAGTTGTCCAAAAGTTCATCCAAATCTTCCGGCGGTCGAATATCTAAAAATTTACAACCATGTTTCAAGAAAGACATATAATCCGGAACGATATATCGAGGACGATATATGGCATATCCTTCATTCAAATCACAAATCATACCTTTTTCAATGTATTCCGTTTCTTTTTCAGAATAGCCTAATACTTCTTCGGGATCCACTAATCTTTCGGCAATATTGGCAAGATTAAATAATTTCTGTTGACAGGTAAGCTTGCTGCTAACTGCAGTATTAACAATATCATGTAACGTCGATTTCATCATATCACCTCGCAATAATCTCCATTACTTTACTACTAATATATTTTATATCTTAAGATATTAGCAATAAGATAAATAATTAATTTCCAATTAAATCTTTTTCATTTATATATCGATCCACCCTTTCTTTACTAATTCCTAAATAAGTAAAAACTTCTTTATCCAAATTCTTATCAAGCTGATTACTATTTTCTTTATGTGCATAATAATCAGCTAAATGAACAACCGATAAAAGATTCTTATTCACAATATTTGCATTTAAGGGTTCATGATGATATAAAACACTTTCTATTACAGGCATGGGCAACTCCCACCAGTCCAGAAAATATCCCCCTATCTGTTGATGTGTAATGCCTATTTCCTCGATTTCTTTGGAATAAAAGTCTTTGCTGTCTAATAATTTATAATATTCATTACCAAATATACTGATCAATATAATTTTTCCGATATCATGAAGCAGTCCGGCAGACAGGTACTCTACAGGAATCTTTTTATCGAAAATCCGCATGTATAACATATTTGTAAGCTGGTTACACAGATAAGCATGATTCCACAATCGCTCAAAAGTATTCATTCGTGATGTTGGCAAATTGATATTAAAAACCGAAGTCGCTAATACAATATTTTTTATATTATTAAGTCCGATATTCATAATCGCTTGTGATATAGAACTGGTTTTAATTCCATAAAAAGCAGAATTTGCGACATGTAAAACCTGAGCTGCAACAACGTGATCTTTCTGAATGATTGAAGCAATATTCTCAATATTCTCATCATCATAAATAGCCTGGCAAAGCTGATTATACAAATTTGGCAATGTGGGAAGACCTTCCAGATTATTTATAATGTTAATCAGTTCCGGGCTTGAAATTTTATTTTGAAATTCAAAAATTCCATTTAGAATATTTAAAAGGTGCCTATTGTCCCAGGGTTTATAAATAAATAACTTAGCAATATTTTTTTGAATAGCTTTAATAATCAATGCCTCTTCTTTATTTCCGCTTAAAATTACTCTGAATACTTTCGGATATTTTTTCTTGACTTGAATTAACAAATCGTATCCATTCATCTTTGCCAGATTAATATCCGCCATTATTAAATCGATCCGGTTATTATTAAGGATCTCCAGTGCTTCTTCTCCGTATCTTGCTAAATAGACAATATAATTTGTATCAGATACTAACTTCCTTAAAGATTTTAGAATATCTTCGTCACAGTCCACAAATAGAATCGTCTTTTTCATCCAATCTCTCCCTTTGTCAACTTTTGTTTCTGAAGCTTATTATATAATTATTTCCAATTTAAAACAATTAATTTCGACAAATCATGTAATAATATCCAATGGCCCTTAATTTATAAGCCGGTTCTTGGTTAAAATAAAAAAAGCCTCTTTTTAGGCCTCAAAATTTAAAACCTTGTTCATTTTTTATTTCGAAGAATTAAGCGCATCCGATAAAAGTAACTTTGTTCTTTCCATTTTCTTTTGATGTATATAAGGCCATATCCGCATTTTGAATAAATTCGCTGAGTGTTATTTCATCATTTTCATTTGAAACACAACCTACGCTTATGGTAAGGCTTATATTATTAGATAAGTAAGACAACTCTGTCTGCTCGACTTTTTTTCTAATCCTTTCAGCAATCTCTTTTCCATATTCCGCCTCTGCATCTAAACATATAATTGCAAACTCATCGCCGCCGATACGGGCAACAATATCCGTTTCTCTTAACTGAGATTTGATAATTCCTGCCGTTTCTTTCATCACTAAATCACCGGCAAGATGACCATACCGATCATTAATATTTTTAAAATCATCAATGTCAATAAGAATTATGGAGCATTTTCTTCTGCTGAGAAAAATGTCTTCAGCGAAGGTCTCAAAATACCGCTTATTATAAATCTCTGTAAGGGCATCTTTATGAACCAATTCTTCTATTTTCTTCTTAGAATGATATAGTTCATGAGCCTGTTCAAGAATAATATAAATCATGATGGGAGCAATAATGGCAGGAATGATAAATGCCAGAATAATATTTGAAACTGTAAAGCTCATATCAAATAATTGGCGTATAAAGAAGGATAAATAGACGGATAGCAAACAGGCCACGCCTGACATAATAATGGTCTGCCAAATAATATGCTTTTTCTTTGACACTTTAAAGCCCATCTTTATCCCCACTTACCATATATTGTATAATATCTTATCTTAGTATACTACACACTGAGGTTTCTTACAATACTTTTTGAATATTTTCAATTTTCATAAATCCGCAAAATATGCCAATTTTATTATGATATATATATATTCTGTATATACTATAATATCGACATTTATTCAATATTTTTTAGTATTGAATACAAATATAACAAAAAAGATTGCTAACCTTTTAAAGAATACTTTGCAATGTAAAACCGATTCATTAATAAAATTGTCAACCATAACCACATAATACCAAAAATAAAACCTGCTATAACATCACTGGCATAATGAACACCCAAATAAATCCGGCTCAAACCGATTAAAAAGATTAAAAACCCTAAAACCGCTGTTATAGAAACACGCAAATGCTTACAATCTATATGCCTTAAAAATATGAAAATCAACAATCCGTAAAAACTCATACTTATCATCGAATGACCGCTGGGGAAACTGTATCCGTTGACAGTCACCAATTGGAGAATACCCGGTCTCTCTCTCTTAAACAGTTCCTTAAGTACTTCATTGACGATCCAAGTCAAAGCAAGATTATATATAACAAGCTTACGATAAATTTTGAAATAAATATTTGCCCCAAATGCAAAGAAAATAATAACCGCAACAAATGTCAGTATGTACGAAGAACCCATATGCGTAATTGCAGTCATTAATTTAGTGCAGTTATCTGTAATATATAAAGATATAAAAGAATAAATGGCTTCATCAAAATTATATATTACATTTTTAACATACTCAATATATACCTTGATAAAAGCCATTTTGTATCCCCTTTCTCTATAAAAGAAGTTATCTATAAATCATATTACTGGA
>CAZKKX010000022.1:0-23853 GCA_964553505.1 uncultured Eubacteriales bacterium
AACGGGGACTTTTTCAGTGGTTTCGAACCGTCCCCAATGACATGTGTCAAAAAGAACCGTCCCCAATGACATGTCAAAAAGAACCGTCCCCAATGACACTCTGCTTGGTTGAGGATTTTGCTTTGTAATACCATTGATTATATGCTATAATCAATGGCGTGTTTAAATCACGAAAAGTCAGTTCGAAACCATCCTGACTTAAAACAAAACTACGGAGGAATATATAATGAACAAAACAAAATTTATCACACAGGCAGCGGTTATCGCTGCTGTTTATGCTGCTTTGACCATTGCCCTGCTACCTTACAGCTACGGGGTTATGCAGGTAAGGGTCTCGGAAGCACTTACCGTATTGCCCTTCTTTACTCCTGCTGCTGTGCCCGGGCTTTTTATTGGCTGTATCATCGCCAATATTATTGGAGGTTATGGAATCTGGGATATTGTACTTGGGAGCACCGCAACCCTGATTGCTGCTTTTGTATCTTACAAGGTCAAAAGAAGAATATGGGTTCCCTTTCCGCCGGTTATTGCAAATGCCTTGATTATCGGCACCATGCTTCATTATGTTTTGGATTTTCCTTTGCTTTACTGCATAGGCTGGGTAGGGTTAGGAGAAATGATTGCTTGCTATGGGTTAGGATATCCGTTACTAAAATATTTGGAAAAGTATAAGGACAGGATATTTTAAGATTAAAGAATAGAAAGTAATATCGTATAAACGGGAATGGTAATTAGACTTAACAGAATGGAAAAGCCTACTGCTACGGAAGCAAAGTCGGCATCTGCATCATAATACTTAGCAACAATTGCTGCCTGTGATTGAATTGGCATTCCCGCTTCTATAATCAAAACCTTTTGCATTAAAGACGGAAAAGGTAGAAAAGATACAATGATAAACATAATAATAGGGCTTAATATAAATTTTCCTATAGCAATCCAGCAGAGAGTTTTGGTGATTTTGAAAGACTTTGGAGAAATAATTGAAAAGCTGATTCCTATAAACAGCATGGAAAGGGGTACGGTTAGATTCCCTATGTATTGCATACTGTCCATTAAAAATTGGGGAATAGGAATGCTTAACAAGACAATAAAATAGCCTGCAAACAAGCTGACAAAAGCAGGTGAAATAATATTTTTTAAGAATTTCGGCTCAATTGTAAACTTTTGTTTAGACTCAAGATGTTTATATGAGCTTAATTTATATACTCCAAGAGTCCAGAATAAAGTGGTGTTGGCCAGATAATATAAAAGAGCATATTCAATACTCTTTTCTCCGAATAAAGATACAATTACCGGAAAGCCTATAAAGACAGTGTTGGAAAATGTAAACAAAACTGAAAATACAGAGGCTTTTTTTTTGGATAAATGCAGCATTTTAGCAATCAACAATGAAATTGTGTAAAGAAGCAGAATACTGGCAAAAGATATAGCAATACCCTGTATGGACAGTAATAAGTGGTCTTTTGTAAAGCGTATTTTTAAATTATATACCGTCATAGCCGGGAGAGATATATTGACGACGATTTTGGAAAACAGCATCTGAGTTTTTTCAGAAAACCAACCTTTTTTCGAAAAAAAGAAACCGACTCCGATCATAGTGAATATAGTTAAAACGCTGTTGATACCGTTAAACATTCTATTACCTCTTCAAACCACTTAAATTTTGGTTATATTTTTCTTCCAATATGATATCATAATCATTAGAATACATAAATAATATTTAAGCTAAGATCCGAAAGGAGTTTTTGTTATGAATGATTTTACTTTCAGTATGCCGACGGAAGTGCATTTTGGAAAGGATAAGGAAAAATTAACAGGCAAATTAATAGAATATGACAAAGTTTTATATGTATATGGCAGCGGAAGCATTAAAAAAACAGGTATATATGGCAGGATAGAGAACTCTTTAAAAGAAAATGGTATTGATTTTAAAGAGCTGGGCGGAGTCCAATCAAACCCAAGGTTGAGTCTCGTAAATAAAGGAATTGAAATATGCCGAAAAGAGAATATAAAATTTATTTTAGCAGTTGGAGGAGGAAGTGTAATTGATACGGCAAAAGCCATATCGATAGGTGTTCCTTACAAAGGAGATGTATGGGATTTTTATTCAGGAAAAGCAATAATCGAGTCATCTCTTCCTGTAGGTGCAGTTCTGACAGTTCCTGCAACAGCAAGTGAAACAAACGGTTATTCGGTGTTGACTAACGAAGACGGCATGTATAAGAGAGGGTTGAAAAATGATTGCATGAAACCTGTTTTTGCAATTCTCAATCCTGAATTTGCGTGCTATCTTCCTAAATATTATATGGCTGCCAGTGTGGTGGATATTTTTGCACATGTCTGGGAACGGTATTTCACAAAAATTGAACATTCAGATTTACTTGACAGGATGTGCGAAGGCGTTTTTAAAACACTGATTAGTAAAGGTCCGGATGCTGTTTTCGAAAGAGATTATGATTCTGTCAGCGAGATTATGTGGGCCAGTTCAATTGCGCATAATGATACATTAGGTGCAGTGGGGGATTTTGGCTCTCATAGGACCGGGCATGAAATCAGTGCCGAATATGATTTATCGCATGGTGGGTCTCTGGGAATTACAATGTGTGCATGGGCAAAATATGTTTATAAAGAGGATATAAACAGATTTTGTAGATTTGCGGTTCATGTGTGGGATGTGGAATATGATTTTGAAAATCCGGAAGAAACAGCGTTGGAAGGCATAAGACGAATGGAACGGTTTATTCTGGATCTTGGTATACCTACTACCTTCAAAGGAGCAAATCTTCCGACAGACTGTTTTGAAAAAATGGCAGAAAGAGCCGTTGATAATGATCTGGGATACGTTGGCGGAGGTTTTAAAAAACTTTTTAAAGAGGACATAATTAACATCTATAAACTTGGAGAATAAATCAAAGGATAGTTTTTTAATAGCTAATTCAAAACAAAGTTAAAAGGGGGGTCTCCTTGATTTCATTAGAAATCATTTTGAGACGCCCCTTTTAGTAACATCGGTTTAATCTGTTATTTTAAAGCATCAATTAATTCATCAGCAAGTGACAATGGAAGCTCGCCGGATGCTTTCTCAAAGACTGCTCTGTCCGATTCATAGCTGGAGGCTACTCTTTCAAGAGCATCGGTTTTAAAAGTCTTGAGAGTTTCTATTTCATCGGCAAAATCAGCACTTCCGTTTTCAGCTTTTGTTCTCAGGCTTTCAAACAAATCATAATGATCATAAGCTTTCAGTTTTCGGCCGGTTGCCCAGAAAATTTCTCTATCCGGATCATCTAAAACAATGCTGTCTTGATATGTCTTATACCAAGTTTCTTTATCAAGAAATTCTGAATAATATTTTCCGCTGAGACTCAAGGCAGAAATAGCTGCTTCGGCATCTTGATTATTTAATGCTTCAATAGCAGTATCAAACATTCCGGGAATGTCTGCATAATATGGTAACTGATAAGCTACATCTTCAACATCAAGATACTGAGTGCCCATAATTATGGTTTTAGCGGTGTCTCTTTGTTTTTGATTGTAATCTGCAATCAGATCTTCAAGATCAGTGATATCTTTTCCTTCGTCAACAGCTTCATCTAATAATTTGGTAATCAGACTATTCTTTCGGTTTAGTTCTTTTGCCTTATCATAATAATCAGATACCGCATTGTATAAGCTGGTGTCATATCCTAAAGCAGTCAGAGCTTCCTGATTAATGCTTTCTAAGTAATATGAAGGTGTTAGGCTTAAATCGTAAGGTGCTATGGCCATTTTATCGAATTTAATTAATAAACTTCCGTAAGTAGATAGGCAGTCTTCATATTTTTCAAAAGAAGCTCTGTCTTCAGTATCAAATTGTGAGTGATAGAACATTTCCGTTACTTCAGGATCGGTATGAGTTCTGAAAGTAGGTATTCCATGGTAAGAGAATGAAAATTCATCAGACCATGTAGACACATAATTATGTACAGCTGTTCCATCAAATGCATTCAGGTCAAGATTATCGACTATGGTGCTGATAAAGTCATATAACGTATCACAGGAGCGCATTTCAAGTTTTTCACTGCCTTCATAAGCCATTAATTCAAGAGTAAGATTTGCAACGGTTTTGGGACTCCATTCATCCTTTTTCTCTTTTAATAGATTCCATGAGCCTACAAGCCAATCCGTTCCCACACCCATTGCACCAAATTCTTCTGAATCAAAAGCGCAGAATACAAGAGTTCTGTCGGGTTCATATCCACTTTCTTTAATTGCTTCCGCAAAGGCAACCATGGCTCCTACGGCTAAGGAATCATCTTGGAATCCATAGAAGAAAGCATCCGTATGAGCATCAACAATAACATATTCTTCCGGATATAGTGTGCCGGGAATCATTCCTACTACATTATATCCCGTAGCATTTTCATTAACCTCCACGTTTGAAATTAGCGTTGCGGTTAAAGTGTCTTCTTCAAGCATTTCTTTCAATATATTGCCATATTTTTTAGGGGTATTCAAAACAGGTATATCTACTTCCGGCCCGCTCCAGTCAGCAATTGAAAATGCTTCTTCATCCTGACCGTAATAATTTTTACAATAATAAATTAATCCGGCTGCGTTGTGGAGTTCAACTTGATAGCCGGCCTGGGCGTACCAGTTAATATAATCCATGTCTAATTCCATGACAGCAATTTTCCCTGTTAAATCAACGCCTTCAAGATCCTGCTTTGACCCTGTTCCTACAAATACCAGCTCGCCGGTAATACCGGTTTCATCTGTTCCTCTTGGCCCGGGTGCAGCCACAGTAGGGATATTAACGTCAGGTTTTTCTATAACGGATAGAGAAGAGTCTATGAAGTCCCATGAATAAAGTGGAAAATCATAGTATTCGGGATTCAGTCCAAGCTCCTGAAATTTAGCATATACCAAATCCGAAGCTTCCTTGCCGGCAGAGGTCCCGCCGCCTCTAAAACCTAAGCCTTCTATGGAGCTGCCTATTTCTCCCAAGGCTTTTGCAAAATTCCAACCGGTTTCGGCATTCACGGCATTTAGAAAGTCTATTTCACTTTCAACCGGTTGTTGATATATAGAAGATTTTGTTTTTATATTTCGGTTAAGCTCCAAAAGAATATATTCAGGAATTGTAATATCCGAAGAACTGTCAAATATACAATCTAAATATTCCGTAAAGAATTCAATAGGCAAATAAGACTTACCTTCTAATAAGGTTGGAGAATACGAAGTTGTGTATTCGATACCGTCCATGGTAATAAGACTACTGTCGGCATCAATGGTCAAATAATCATTATTACCTATCAAAATTTTTCGTAAAGAATTGTCCCAGCTAACTGGAATATGTGCATTTTCAAAAAAACTTCTTACAGGGACAAGCGTAATACCTGCAGAATTTACTTCAGATTCCTCAGAAAGGTCATAAGTATAATCTGCAAAGGCAATACTCGAGGAGATAAGCACCAACGATAAGACCAGACAAAAAACGATTTTAAGGTATTTGGATTTCATGAAAAAACCTCCTTTTATATTTAAACACAAAGATTACTTAATACAAGAAATAAACCAAAAATTCTGTATTTCTCTAAAATACTCTGGAACCATTGAAAATAGAACTATAAAAATTATTACCAAAAACCGAATGTTTGTAGTTAAATTCCCGCGCGTTGTAATATTTACAGTATATAGATATTAAACACTGTAATAATTACCGTATTTATTTTTTATTTTTCCATTACAATACGACATATAAATATTTTTAATTTCAACAGATTTCTTAATTCCTTTTTATGAATCAAAAGATATTGATGATAATTTAAGAATAATACTGGCTGCGGTTATTAAGCAGTTCTTTTTTTCATATTAATATTAACGATAAGTAATAAATTGTGCAGGTGAGAAAATGGGAAGATCTTTTTTAATAATTATGTGCCTTTTTTCTTTTTCAAGTTGTTTTGCTGCTGAAAGCCGGCAGTCTTATCCGGAAATAAAGGTGGTGGCAAGTATCGTTACAGAAGAAAGTCTTACGGAGGAAAAAACAAATGAAAACGAAATGATTCCAAAGGACCAGGTTCTTGATTTGCAAGAAGAAAGTATAATGTTGGAGGATAGTTCAACTTTGGTTCCTGAAGAAGTAGAAGTAAGCTTGAAATATGAAAAATACTATATCAATTATGACTATATTGTTGCAAATAAAGGAGAAGTTAATATCAGAGAAGCACCGGCACTTACAGGCCGTGTTATCAGGACGGCCAGAATGTATGAAAAGCTAAATTTATATGAGACGGTTAAAGGGGAATACATAGAGAAATACGAAAGTGATGTCTGGTGTCATGTATATTGGTGGAATAATGACGAACAGCAGTTTGGATTTATCTTGTCTTCCGTTATAGAAAAAAGAAGATTTCAATTTGATAAGATGTATTCGGAAATCATCAAGATGGAAGATGAAATACAAAAAGGCAGAATAACTTTTGTTAATAACTATAAAAACAGAGCAGGTTACCCTCCAAGTAATAAAGGAAGAGAATATGATGACTACGGAAATAGAAGAACACAAAGTGCACCGGGATATTTTTCTTTGTCCAGTAAGGAAAATTTCATCTACATTGAGGATGGCTCTTTGGTAAGGATATTGGATAATAAAGAGCAATATTCTAAAGTGATTGTATTTAATAATGGATTGCAATGCTGGGTGCCAAAGTCATATTTAGCATCCCAAAGCCTTAGTGAATTAAAAAAAGTTGTCATAATTGATAGGGAAAATCAAAATGAAGGTGTTTTTGAAAAAATCGATGAAAAATGGGTTCTGGTTTCCTATACTCTGGCAACGACCGGAGCCAATTCACAATATAAAATTGAAACACCTTTGGGGTATTACTATGCTATAGAGAGACGAGAAAAATTTATTTATTTGGATGATGTAACAAAAGTTGTAGCAGGTTATGCACCTTATACCGTAAGATTTACCGGTGGAACATATATTCATGGGATTCCTGTAAATTATAAAATTCAAGGAGATAAAAAAATAGATCCTGGTCATATAGAATATACAAGCACTATCGGAACAACACCACTGTCGCATAGATGTGTAAGAAACTATACATCTCATGCAAAGTTTTTATATGACTGGGTAGAGATTGGAAAAACCATAATTATTGTCGTAGAATAGGAAAAAATGTATTGAAAACAAAAATTTACACTTAGTATTTACATATAAAGATGATATAATTATCTAAAGTATCATAAAAATTGACTATGGAGAGTGATTATCTTGCAAAAAAAAGTATGGCATATAGTAGCGGTAGGAATGATGACTGCTACTATAATATTTATGGCGTGCTCAACAACAGCAGTACCTACGGAAGGGCAGGTAGTTGACAGTATATCAGAGAAAGAAACGTCACGTGCTGATTTAGGAAAATATAATCCTGAAGCAATGCGATATACCAATTCAGATGTCATACTGTACGAAGAACCTTCTTTACAAGCGGATGTCCGGGGCAATATTATGAAGTTTTCCGAAGTTGAGCTTGCCCGAGAAATGTCTTTGGAGAATGGAGAATCCTGGAGCAAAGTAAAATATGTTATTATTGATCATTTTATTGAGGGATGGATACCATCAGAAGCATTATTAAAAAATATTGGTGAAGATTTTAGAGAGGCTTTTATCAATTTGGATTATGAACCGAAACACAAAATAGAAAGTTATGAAAACAATCCAAAGGTTCAGGCAAAGGCGATTTATGTTACTTTAAACAGTGCCATTACAAATATTGACTATTTTATTGATTTGGCAAACAATACACAAATTAATTCTTTTGTCATAGATGTGAAAAATGACTATGGGTATACCCTTTTTAATTCTAAGGCTGCAGAAAAGTATTGCCCAGGTGCAAATACCAAATCGGTAATAAAGGATATGGACGCCTTTATGAAAAAATTGAAGGATAATAATATCTATGCCATTGCAAGAATTGTAACCTTTAAAGATTCTATATATATAGAGCAATACCCTGAAAGAAGTATCGAATATAAGAATGACGGGAGACCTTATAAAAGTACAGATAATTTATATTGGGGCAGTCCCCATGACCGAAACTTGTGGGAATATGACGTAGCCGTTGCAAAAGAGGCTGCAGACTATGGGTTCAATGAAATCCAGTTTGATTATGTTCGTTTCCCTGCATTAACTTCTTCAAAACAAGCTCAATTGGATTATAAAAATCCAACAGGAGAATCCAAAGCAGAAACCATTCAGAAATTTTTGAATTATGCCTATGATGAGCTTTCAAAAAAAGAAGTATATGTTGCTGCAGATATCTATGGACAGGTAGGGTCTGTAGCGGACGATATGGGTATTGGGCAGTTTTGGGAAGCAGTCAGTAATGAGATTGATTATATTTGCCCGATGATGTATCCCAGCCATTATGGAAATGGAGTTTATGGCTTGAGTGTGCCGGATGCCTATCCTTATGAAACAGTTTTTCATTGTACAAAGGATTCGCTTGCCCGTAACGAGAATATAAGCACACCTGCTGAAATCAGACCATGGATTCAGGACTTTACGGCACCCTGGGTTAAAGGGCATATTTCATATGGTCCAGCGCAGTTAAAAGCTCAGATTAAAGCCTTGGAAGATTTGGGGGTTAAACAGTATATGATATGGAATCCAAGGAACAGATATAACTCCGATGCAGTAAAATAGTATTTAAGTGCAAGTATTAGTAACTCTTTCAGAGCAGTATAAGTTGAGTTCAAAAACTTACACTTATACTAATTAGTTAAAGGGGGATGAAGAGTGGAAGAGACCAATATACATGAATTCGGTTCAGTTATAAAAATAGATAAATCTGACCGGAGACTTGGACTCTGGAAAGAAGGTCGCTGTATTCATGAATTTCGAATAGGATTAGGCTTTTCGCCTGACGGTAATAAAATAAGAGAGGGGGATGGCAGAACGCCTGTAGGCCAATACTATATCTGTACAAAAAACCCACAAAGCCGATTTACTTTGTTTTTAGGGATTAGTTATCCTAATATAGAGGATGCAAACAGAGGACTCAAAAATGGCCTTATTAATGAAGAAGAATATAATAAAATAAAAAAATCTATAGAGAAGAGAAAACGACCTGATTGGTCAACGCAATTAGGGGGTAAAATAGGAATTCACGGTAAAGGCAGTTCATTTGACTGGACAGCAGGCTGTATATCTTTAAATGATGCGGATATACAGACTTTGTGGGACTTAGTCGAGCTGGGGACTCCTGTGGTTATCAGTGAGTAAACTAGTAATACAGTTCTACGTTGAACTTACAATTTGTTATTGCTCACTTCAAGCCATGAACTTATGAGCTATATACTAAAACCGACATATAATTTTCAAAAAATTCTGATATGTTTTTGTTGAATTTTCAACTGCTATAGCTTTTTGGGCAGTTATTTTTTTCGAATGACGAAAATTAATGAATTAAAGAGAAAAAGAAAGAATATTGAAGGAAAAGATACTTGAAGCATAGAGATAATCTATTATTTTATTCTTGTTAAAATATTAAAGACAGTGATATACTATATATTGTACTATTTAAAAAAGTTTGTCACAAGGGAGTGTGGATATGGCAGTAACAAAAATTCAGAAAAGAACAGGGGAAATCGTGGATTTTGATTTAACCAAGATTAAAAACGCAATTTTCGCGGCAGCAAATGCTGTAGGAGGCAACGATGAAATGCAGGCACAAAGGCTGTCAAACATCGTGGAAGAGATTCTGAATGAAACCTATAATGCCAGCATACCTTCGGTAGAAGATGTACAGGATATTGTTGAAAAAGTCCTTATTGAAGAAGGTCATGCAAAAACGGCAAAAGCTTATATCATTTACAGGAAGAAACATGAAGAAATACGCGAAGTAAAAAACCTGTTTATGGATGCGGAAAAGATGATTGAAGAATATGTTTCTCTTGAAGATTGGCGAGTTAATGAAAATGCGAATATGGGATTTTCGCTGCAGGGACTTAATAATCACATTGTAGAGAGCATAACTAAAAAGTATTGGCTTAATAAAATATATAGAAAAGAATTAAGGGATGCACACATAAAAGGCGATTTACATATTCATGATCTGGGATTATTGGCACCATATTGTTGCGGTTGGGATTTAGAAGCGTTCTTGAGAAGTGGATTCAGGGGAGCAAAGGGTAAGATTGAATCTAAGCCGCCAAAGCATTTCGAATCGGCTTTAATGCAAATTGCAAACCTCTTATACACACTCCAAGGTGAGTCGGCAGGTGCTCAGGCAATTTCAAGTGTCGACACCTATCTTGCCCCATTTATTTATTATGACCAGCTTAATTATAAGCAAGTTAAAAAGGCAGTCCAGCGATTTATATATAATTTAAATGTTCCAACCCGGGTAGGATTTCAAACGCCTTTTACCAATATTACGCTTGATATTAAACCTCATGCTGTTTTAAAGGATCAAGCTGCAATTATTGGAGGCGAATTGATGGACAAAACATATGGGGAATTTCAGAAGGAAATGGATATGTTTAATATTGCGTACAGTGAAGTAATGATGGAGGGAGACGGAGCAGGAAGAGCTTTCAGTTTTCCGATCCCAACAGTCAATATTACAGAAGATTTTCCTTGGAATTCCAATTCAGTGAATAAAATCATGGAGATGACCAAAAAATTTGGCACGCCCTATTTTGCAAATTTTTTAAATTCAGATCTATCGCCTGAAGATATACGTTCCATGTGTTGCCGGCTGAGACTTGATAACCGAGAACTCCGTAAACGAGGCGGCGGTCTTTTTGGGGCTAATCCGTTGACAGGCTCCATCAATGTGGTTACGTTGAATATGGCACGAATAGGATATGTTTCAAGCACAAAAGAAGAATTCAAACAAAGGGTTCACCAGCTTATGGGTTATGCAAAAGAAATATGCGAGAGTAAGAGGATGATACTGGAAAAATATATGGAATCAGGTTTATATCCTTATTCGCGACATTATCTTAAGGATGTCAAGGTAGCAACCGGAGAATACTTTAAAAATCATTTTTCAACCATTGGCTTAAATGGGATGAATGAGGCTTGCCAGAATCTTTTAGGTGTGGATTTAACTACTGAAGAAGGCAATTCCTTTGGAGTTGAAATTATGGAATTCATGAATAAGGTGATCCAGATATATCAGGAAGAGACAGGGAGCCTTTGGAACTTGGAGGCAGCTCCTGCAGAAGGCGCAACTTACAGATTTGCCAGATTAGATAAAAAGATTTTTCCTAAGATTATTACTCAAGGCAAAGAGGAACCCTATTATACGAATTCAACTCAACTTCCGGTAAATTGCACAGAAGATATTTTTGAAGCCATAGAAAAACAGGAAACCTTACAGACACTTTATACAGGAGGAACTGTGTTACATGGCTTTTTAGGAGAACAAATAGAAGATATTGAGACATGCAAGGCATTTATAAGAAAGGTTATGGAGAATACATCCATTCCTTATATTACAGTTACGCCAACTTTTTCAATTTGCTTGGAACACGGTTACATTGCAGGAGAGCATTTTGAATGCCCAATTTGCGGTAAAGAAGCAGAAGTATGGTCCAGAGTTGTGGGATTTCATCGCCCTGTTCAATCATGGAACAGAGGAAAGCAGGAAGAATTCAAAGAAAGAATTGAATTCTCAGTAGAAAGCAGTTTGAATAATAAGAAAATACATCAGGTAGGATAAAATAACAATGGAAATTCTTGGACAAATAAAATCTTCATTTATTGATTATCCGGGCAAGATATGCACAGTATTATTTACCGGAGGATGCAATTTTAGATGCGGATATTGCCACAACCCGGATATAGTAAATAGAACCGTTAGAACGTTGGATCAGAATGAAATCTTGAAATTTCTTGATAAAAGGAAAAAATATCTGGATGGTGTTTGTATTTCAGGAGGAGAGCCGACCTTGCAGAAAGAACTTTATGAGTTTATACAAGAAATTAAGAGTTTGGGCTATCTGGTAAAATTGGATACAAACGGAACAAGACCAGAAGTAATATCAAGGCTTTTGGAAGGCAAAATGTTAGATTATATTGCAATGGATGTTAAGGGACCCTTACATAAATACCAACAAATTGTTGAAATAAGCGTTGATACGGAAATAATAAAAGAAAGCATACAGTTACTTATAAATGCAGATATTGATTATGAATTTCGGACAACCATTCATAAAGAAATATTAAGAGAAGAGGATTTACTGCAAATTGCAAAGTTGATACAGAATGCCAAAAGATACAGTATACAAAACATCAAAATATCAGGCCCGCTGCTGAATAAAGAAAATACATATACTGCATTTTCAAAAGATGAACTGGATAGAATCGAAAATGATTTAAAAACATATGTTAAAGAATTAAATGTGAGGTATTAAGAGAGCAGTTTAACTGCTCTCTTCAATTTTATATGCGATATAATCGAATCCGTGGATCTGCCGGAAAGGTGTTTCTTGTATCGACAACAATAGCAGGTTCTTTTAACAAATCAAGTATTTGTCTAACTTCAAATCTTACACCAAATTGATTAGCAGTTATTAACATGCAATCTGCATTTTTGATACACTCTTCATAAGATATGGTTTGATAAGGATACGAGGTCTTAGCTAAAGAATCATAAGCACACACTTCTGCACCTTTAAGAATTAATTCAGAAGCGATCGTAATTGCAGGGCTGTATCTGCAGTCAGCACAATAATCTTTCATTGCCAAGCCTATAATTGCAATTTTTGAGCCTTTTACGTTTTTGCCGGATTTACTAAGAGCATTCTTTATAATTTTAACAATTTCAAAGGGTCTTTTCTCATTTAATTCTCGTGCTTTTCGCGTAAGCTGCAATTGATTTTTATCTGACAAAGAGTCTTCCAAATATTTTAGCGCATTTGGCAAACAATAACCTCCGACTCCGGGGCCTGGTGAAAGGAGTTGGATTCGAGGGTGTGTGTTTACAAGTTTACGCAGTTCATGAACATCTATTTCCAAATCGGAACACACATTACTTATTTCATTTATGAGGCAAATATCAACATCTCTTGTAATATTTTGTACGACTTTTACCATTTCTGCAGTAATAAAATTAGAAGTTTTGTAGACATTAGAGTTTGATAAACATTTCAGAAATTTTTCTGCTTTTTGGAAGCTATCATCATCTGACGCGGCTAATATTCTTGTGTTTTTTTCCAATTCTTCAAAAGCTTTAGTTTCTATAATTGTTTCGGGGCAATACGCCAGATGAATCTTTTTTTTCAGTGCATTTAGCCTTGGCATTATGGTACTGTCACATGTTCCCGGAATCATAGTTGTTTTAATAATTAATAAGTCATTATCGACTAAAAAGGGTGAGATTGTATCAATAACATTTATAAGAGGGGAGATATCCGACAAACCGTTTTCTTTATCTGAAATGCCTACAGTTATTAAGAATACGGAAGGAACGGTATTTTTTCTGTTAAAAGTTGTATAAACAGATAAATTTTCGTTTTTAATTAAATTCTGTGCCACCTTACTGATATGCACTCCATTAAGTTGCTCTTGTATATTAACAGTTCCATTCTTTATTTGTGTTATTGTTTCAGCATTTATATCAATTCCAATAACCTTATATCCTTTCAAAGCGATCCAAGTTGCCATGGGTAGACCGATATGGCCTAATCCAAAAACGTATATATTCATAAATATACCTCTATTTTTAAATTTATCCTAAAATATTCTATGCTTCTGCATCTAATAATGTTAATTTGACGATATATAGTGAATAATGGGGATTTGTTTTTCATTATGATTAACCGAGGTCAGAATATTTGAATAGTATTTAATTAGAGGTGTATTATAAAATCACTTAGTATTATAAGGGAGTGGACCTTTTGTATAAAATTCTCATTTGTAATTTTAACCCGAGAAGCGTTAACAATTTTCATCGGGGATTTTTGGATCTGGGACATGAGATAAAAAACTATGTTTGTGAAGGGTTTAATATTCTAAATGAAACAGTACAGCAGGACTTGAATCATATAATTGACTCGTTTAAACCGGATTTTGCGTTTTCATATGGCTACTGGAAAGGCAGAATTGAAATTGATGCTTTCTGTGATGTTCTTCAAAAACGGGGTTTGCCTCATTTTTATTGGGCTTTTGATGACCCAGAATGTTTTGAAGAGATTTCATTGCCTGTGGCACGAAGATGTAGCCAGGTATTTACAACAGTCGTGGAGAGTATAGAACAGTATAAAAAAAATGGTGTAAAAGCAAGATTACTTCTGCATGGCTGCTATCCCCCTGATCATAAAAAAGTATATTTTCGAGGAGAGTATTATCATGATTTAGTGCTCTTAGCACACAATTATAATGTCAAATGGGATCCAGATTACTTTTCCTATAGATTTAACGGTATTAATAATATTATTAAACCCATTGTTGATAAAAACTATGATCTTATGGTATGGGGGCTTTGGTGGAATGAACAGGATAGAATTTATAATCTTCCTGAAAAAAATTATGGTTCTGTTATGCCCTATGGCAAAGAAGCCGTCATATATTCATCAACAAAAATTGCCTTAGGGCTTCAAACGGTAGGAGATTCTAAAAGCCAATTTTCTGTGAGAACATTTGAGGTGCTTGGATGTGGTGCTTTTCATCTAAGTCAGTATTCCCCGGCTATAGAAAATTATTTTAAAAAAGGCATCCATATGGAATGGTCGAAATCTCCGGCAGAAACTCTGGAGCTGCTTAATTTTTACCTTAACAACTACGAGGCGAGAAAAAAGATCGCACAAGAAGGACAAAAAGAGGTTTATGCAAAGCATACTTTGATTCATCGTGCTCAAGAAGCAATTGGTATTATTAAAAAATATCTGTGATTGGGTTTAAACCGGAATAAATAGAGCTGATTTAAAACAGATTTTAAGTATTATCTGTTATAAATTGGCTCTTGGTTTTTAAAGAAGGATCATTAAGCTTCACACGAAAAAAACTACGGAATACTATATATCAGAATCATATTATTGCATAGGAGGAATCGTATGGACATTTTTGTTACCGGGGGTAAAGGTGTAATAGGTTTACAACTGGTTGATTTGCTCAGATCGAGACAACATAATGTCTGGGTATGTGATTTAAAACATAGCCATGAGTCCTGTTATTTTAGAGCGGATGTAAGAAACTATAGAAAAATGAAAGAAATTTTTGATAATCGTAAATTTGACTATGTATATCATCTTGCAGCAGAGTTTGGAAGATGGAACGGCGAAGATTATTATGAAGATATGTGGATGACTAATGCTGTTGGAACAAAGAATATGTTGAGGCTGCAGAGAGAACAAGGATTTAAAATGATTTTTACCAGCAGTTCGGAAGTATATGGAGATTATAATGGTGTAATGTACGAGGATATAATGGAAAAGTATGAAATTAGACAAATAAATGATTATGCCATTAGCAAATGGGTCAATGAGATGCAGATATTGAATGAAGCAGAAATGTTCGGTAATCAAGTTGTCAGGGTGAGGATATTTAATACTTATGGGCCGGGAGAATATTATACCCCATATCGGAGTGCGATTTGTATTTTTATTTATAAAGCATTAAAAAATTTACCTTACACTGTTTATTTAGGGCATAAGAGAAATGCGTTATATATAGCAGATTGCGCTGCTGCATTAGCAAATATTGTTGATCACTACAAACCGGGGGAAGTATATAATATATGTGGATTGGAAGAACATGATATGAGGTCTGTTTCTGATATGATTTTAAAATACTTAAATAAGAATGACCATATGGTTGATTATATAAAAGAGGAAGCATTTACAACAAAAGTAAAAATTCCCGATATTACAAAAACAAAAAACGATTTAAATTATCATCCGGAAATAAGACTTGAAGAAGGTATCCCAAAAACGATAGAATGGATAAAAAACGTATACAAAATATAAAAATCAGACTAGGTTTGGTGTAGACCGTATATACTGAGAAAATAAGTTGGACATGCCCTAATGAATGAGCTAAAATATATAAAGTATGCAGATAAGGTTGATAACCAGGTAGTAAGAACCTTTCAGATTCCTGTAAAAAGAGCAAGCAGAAGGAAAAGGATTGATAAAATGCGGCAGAGACGAGTTAAAAACGAAAGAGAAAGAGTACTAAGCTATCAGGAGTATCTTGTGATAAATGCTAAAGACTTCAAAGATAAATGGCATTCATATTTTGATAATAATAAGGAAATACATATAGAAATTGGATGTGGTAAAGGCAAGTTTATTACCTCTCTTGCAGAAATAAATCCGGATATTAATTATATTGCTATTGAACCTATTGGAAGCATTTTACTTAGAGTGCTTGAGAAGGCAGAATTAAAAAATCTTCAGAATATTGGATGTGTCTGGGAATTTGCGGACTATATTAGTGAATATATAGGAGAAAATGAAATAAGCAGGATTTACTTGAATTTCAGTGATCCTTGGCCTAAAGCAAGGCATGCTAAAAGGCGGCTGACCCATAGGAATTTTCTAAATGCTTATAAGCAGATATTAAAGCCCGGAGGCATCATACAATTCAAGACAGATAATATAGACTTATTTAATTTTTCTTTAGAAGAATTCAAGGCTTGTGATTTTCGATTAGAGGATATCACCAATGATTTGCACCAAGAAAATATAGAAAATATTTTGACGGAGTACGAAGAAAAATTTACTAACTGGGGTATGAAGATCAATTATTGTAAGGCAATACTGGATAAAAAATGAAAAACAGCTTTTGGATGATATACAAAAGTTGTTTTTCAATCGTCTGTAAAATAACATAATTAACCATTGCCCTTTGTTACAGTATTTATAGCAGTAGCAATTTTTTCAGGAACAATCTTGCATTTTTCCTCGGATACTGCCGAAACAGCAAATCGGAGTCCTTTTCCGATAGGGACGATAAATATGGAGTCTTTTTGTAGTTGATTGCCTACTGCTTCTGCGTTATGACAAGGGATAGTCATAAAAAAGCCGGCTTTATAAGGGCACATTTCCAGGTTGAATTTTTCAGCATAATCCATAAAAACAGCAGCCCTTTTTTCAAGAGTATTTTTGAATTCGGCTCTTTCAGCAGCTACTTTTTTAGAGAGTTGGTTGTCTTCAAAAATTTTACTTAATATCATCATAGCAGGACGGGTTCCGTTTGACCAAGTGGCTCTATTGGAATACATATTAACAGTTTTAAACTCTTGGGCAATTGTTTTGTTTGGGGTGATGCAAATCATGGCACCGCTTCTCATGCCGTACAAAGTATATCCTTTAGACATACTGAATGCAACTATAACCATAATGTTTTCGGGAAGATTAGAAAATTTTGAGAAAAATGACCTGCTGGAATCAGGATCACCGGCAAAGTCAATATAAGCAGCATCAATAAATAAGGTTACTTTCTTTTCAAAGTTTCTTGCTTCTTTTTTGAGAACATGTGTCAATGCATCCCATTCCTGGTGCGAGGGCGTAAACCCTGTTGGATTATGAGCGGGTGCATTAAACAAAACAACCAAATGAGATTGTCTTTTTAATAGATAGTTTACTTTTGATTCAAAGGATGCTATATTGAGATTATTTTCTTTATCAAACATGGTAAAAGTATCAATCTTTCTTCCCAATTCGTCAGATATTGTTCTATAAGGACCCCAGAACCAATCGGTAGTCAACACTGCATCATCCATTGAAGAATAATTCTGAATGGTGTTACGAATAGCGCCGGTGCCGCCGGGGGTAGCAACAGCTTCAATATATCCTTCCGGAATATAGGAACCAAAAATAGCGGACTTAACATACTCCAAAAAAGACGGTACGCCTGCAATGGGTGCATATTCAGATATCTCAACTGGGGATAGACTTTTATATATATCTATAATACTTGGCATTACCATTAAGGTGCCTTTATCATCCAGTAAAGCCCCGATAGTGGCATTGACCACATTTTCAGGACCTACCTTTGATGCCATATCCTGTGCGGATTTGTTGATACTAAATATTTTATCATTACCGCTTATTTGGCGTTTTCCTGGTACGGCCATTACATATTGATTCAAGTTAATTTCCTCCTATTCAGTTTTTATTATTTATTAAGCAGAGTAAGCATAATACTTCGAACACAATACTTTTTATTTTAATATATATTATATATAATTTGAAAGAATATCAACAATTATTTAAGAAAAATGTGATAACATATTGATTAAACATTTACTTTACAAGGAGATTTGAAAAAATGAAAGCAGTTAAACAAATGGGAATTATCCTTTTTCTTTTGTATTTAGGACATATTATAGAGAGCGGCTTCAATATACCTGTGCCGGCTAATGTTATTGGCATGGTTTTTCTTTTTTTAGCTCTTTTAACAAAGGTCATTAAGTTGGAAGATGTAGAAGAGGTTGCTGGTTTTATTATTCAATATCTGGCTATTTTCTATGTGGTTCCTTCTGTGGGAATGATGCTTTACTTAAATTTAATGATAGAGGAATTTGTTACCATAATTATTCCTGTTTTAATAAGCATTATTTTGGGAATTTTTGCAGCAGGAAAGGTAACGGAGCTTTTTATGAAAGGGAGAGTAGAATGATTGAAACATTAGTAAATATTCCGGTTTTTGGCATGGTGCTCACAATGGCTTGTTTCTGGACAGGTATTTGTATATATAATAAATTCAATCAGTCTTTTCTTCAACCGATTCTAACAGCTACGATATTAATTATTATTGTCTTAAAAATCACAGATGTGGACTATGAAATTTACAAAGAACAGAATGCAGTTTTGAATTTTATGCTTGCCCCTGCTGCGGTTGTTCTTGCGGTACCACTTTATAAGAATGTGCATATCCTCAAAAAAAATGCTATTCCTTTGATCATGGGAGTTATATGCGGAAGTTTGGTGACCATAGGAAGCTGCATTATTTTTGGAAAGCTAATGGGAACCAAGGAGTCAATTATTATTACCATGATTCCTAAGGGTGTAACAAACCCTATTGCTATTGAAGTGTCTCGGGTTATTGGAGGAATTCCTGAGCTTACCGTTGTTCTGGTAGTTTTTACTGGAATAATAGGAGGAAGTTTTGGTCCAGAGATTATCAGGTTTTTAGGCATAAAGAATAAGGTGGCAAAGGGCATTGCATTGGGAAGCATGTGTCATGCCATAGGAACTGCAAGGGCTTTCAAAGAAGGTGATGTTGAAGGGGCCATGAGTTCTCTTGCCATGGGAATTGCAGGTATTTTCACAGCTCTTGCGGCGCCCTTTATTGTAGATATTTTCTTTTAATTAATTTACGTCATAGTCCATTTATACAGTTATAATTTGGACTATATTCCCTTTGAATTTTTCAATAATAGCGAATATTTCATATCCGTGCTTCAGCATTTTTACTAACCATTTCATTGCCGATATCTTTTATTTTGAGGCAATAACATCTCTTGGGTATATCTTTTACCCCTCCGGTATTTATCAAGACCCAGTTTTCTAAAAATCTTAACCTATATATCATATCAGAAGGTGTATTAAATCCTAGTATATGGAAATAATACTTTTGGAGGTGTAAAAAATGAGAGTCAATAAGAAAGAGGCGGAGAACAAAAAAAGTTGGATGCACGCTATTATAACGAGATTAATAAAAATGTCAAACAATGAAGGATTTTATTTAATTCTTTTTATATGTTTCTGTATCGTTGCTGCTACAGCAGTTTGGACAGTGAAAGCAAATGTTAAAAGAATAGAGAACCTAAATCAACGCCATAATTTAGAATTTGTTAGTGAAAATTCAAATGATGACATCCGGATAGCCGAAGATGACAATGCGCAGCCGGTGCTTAAGGAAGATGAAAAGGAGGAAACAGAATACGATTCTGAAACAGTTGAAATAGAAAATCATAGTGCCGGAATAAAAAATGAAAAAGAACCTGCCAAGGAAGTTATCAGCAGTATTCCGACATTTGCAGCTCCGTTACAGGGAAACATATGTCTGGATTATTCCGGAGATACATTGGTATATTCAAAAACATTGGAACAATATATACTACATAAAGGAATAGATATTGAAGCACCATTGAATACTCCTGTGTGTGCAGCTGCGGATGGAGTTATCACCAAGGTTGAAGAAGACCGGAAAATGGGTATTACCATATGTATTAGCCATGGAAGCGGTTATGAAACCGTTTATGCCAATCTGAGCACTACGGAAATGGTACATTTGGGGAAAGAAGTTAAAAAAGGAGATGTTATCAGTGGAATTGGGGAGACTGCACTTTTTGAAATACTTGAGGTTCCTCATCTCCATTTTGAAGTTATAAGGAACCAACGCCATGAAGACCCGTGTAGCTTCATAGATTTTAATAACTGAAAGATTAAATGCAGACTGTTCAGCCTGCATTAATTCATTTCATCCGATATGCTCTTATTTTCCATTTCGTATTTTAATTTGGTAGCCTGACCGCCTCGTATATGCCTTTCCGCTTTGTTTTTATCCAAAATCATCTTTACTTCTTTTGCCGCTGAGGGGTTGATTTTGGGCAGCCTTTCAGTAACGTCTTTATGTATCGTACTTTTGCTGACTCCAAAAACTTTTGCAGTCTGTCGAACGGTTGCCTCTTTAGTTATTATATAATTTGCGGCGTCCATAGTTCTTTCTTCTATATAATCCTTCACCATCTGCCTCCTCCAATACTTCTCTTTTGTAAAATAATATGCAGTGTAAAATATAAGTAGAACTATAAACAGGGTTAATCTCGCACCTATAGAGGAGGGAGTCTTATAGCTGTATAATGAGATAAAAAGAAATCTTTTCTTTGATAAAAAAATACAAAATAATTGAAGGAAGCTTTTTTTTTATATAGAATATAATCAGGACAAAATTTTGCAAAAAATAGAACATAGAATAGGGGATGTGATGAACTATGGGAATATCGACTGAAGTAGGTATTGATTTAGGAACAGCTACGGTACTTGTATATGTGAAGGGTAAAGGTATTGTATTGAATGAACCTTCTGTTGTTGCTATTAACAAGGACACAAACGGCATTCTTGCAGTAGGGGATGAGGCCAGAAAAATGCTGGGACGTACACCGAGCAATATTATTGCAATTCGTCCTTTGAAAGATGGTGTGATTTCCGACTACGATATCACAGAAAGAATGCTGAAATATTTTATCAAAAAAACTTGTGGTACCAATCGATTTTTTAGACCTAAGATTATTGTTTGCGTTCCAAGCGGGGTCACAGAAGTTGAAAAAAGAGCCGTCAGAGAAGCTGCTACTATGGCAGGGGGAAAGGTGGCATATCTAATTGAAGAGCCTATTGCCGCAGCAATAGGGGCCGGATTAGATATTTCTCAACCCGATGGCATCATGGTTATTGATATTGGAGGAGGAACCACGGATGTTGCTGTTATCTCATTGGGAGGAGTAGTGGTGAGTGCTTCAGTTAAAATAGCAGGGGATAAATTTGATGATGCGATTATCAAATACATGCGTAAAGAGCACAAATTATATATTGGGGAACGAACAGCCGAAGAATTAAAGATTACCATAGGAACCGCATACCCAAGGGAAGAAGTCATTACTAAAGAATGTAGAGGACGCGACTTGGTAACAGGACTTCCTAAGACCATTGAAATTTCATCGAAAGAAATGCTGGAGTCTTTAGACGAACCCCTTGAAGCGATTTGTGAAGCGGTACATTCTGTATTGGAAAATACGCCGCCCGAACTTGCTGCAGATATCAGCAATAAGGGCATTGTTATGACAGGAGGAGGCTCATTGCTGACCGGCATTGATAAACGAATCGAAGAAAAGACCGGCATAAAGGCGATAGTCGCGGAGGATCCTTGCTCCTGTGTTGCGGTAGGAACCGGTAAATCTTTGAATTCCATTGAATTGATAGAAAAGAATACCATTAACAGAAAGAGATATTAATGATTACGAAGGGTGGAAAAGCATTGTTAGAAAATAAAGATATATTAAAACTTCTTCCTCACAGATATCCGTTTTTGTTGGTAGATAGGATAATTGAAATTGAGGCACAGAAAAGAGCGGTAGGCATTAAAAATATTTCTGTGAATGAACCTTTTTTTCAGGGGCATTTTCCTGGTACGCCCATCATGCCGGGGGTCTTGATCCTTGAATCAATGGCTCAGGTTTGTGCCATTACAATCAAGTATCAAAGTGAAGATTTAAATAACAAATTAGGGGTATTTACGGGCATAGACAACTGCAAAATCAGAAAAATGGTAGTTCCCGGAGATGTTTTGAGAATAGAAGTAGAAATTACCCGCCTTCGAAAAACTATCGGTAAAGCTACAGCACATGCATATAATGGTGAAGAATTGGTTTGCGAAGCAAACTTGTCCTTTGCCATGGTGGATTCGGAATAACATTTATAAATATAAGAGATAATAAACAACAGATAACAGTTACGGTCAGTAATTTTAATAAAGGTAAAATTACTATCTTTTTAGTATTTCTTGTTTCCTTGAGGTAGATTTTGTTCAAACAAAAACGTCATGAATATTATCTGCTATCTTTGTTGAGAAGGGGAAAATATATGGATTATAGAGAAGTATATGATAAATGGACGGTAGATCCTTTTATAGATGAAGAAGACAGAAATAAGCTGCTTGCTATTAAAGATGACGAAGACTTGATTAAAGAGCTTTTTTATCACGATTTGTCTTTTGGGACTGCCGGTATGAGAGGTAAAATCGGGATTGGAACCAATCGGATCAATAAATATCAAGTTGCAAGGGCTACTCAGGCTTTTTCCAATCACTTAAAAGAAAAATCTTTAGGTGAAGCAGGAATAGTTATTGCTTATGATACAAGGCATAAATCTAAGGAATTTGCAGAAATAACAGCAAGAGTGCTTTTAGGAAATTGCATAAGAGTATATCTTTTCGAAAACATTCGTTCGGTTCCTGAACTTTCTTTTGCTGTTAGGTATTTAAATACCGCCGGGGGGATTGTTATTACCGCAAGTCACAACCCGAAGGAATATAATGGTTATAAGCTTTACAGCGATTATGGCGGGCAAATGGTACCTGATGATATGGAACCTGTGATTCGTGCTTTTTCTCAGATAGACAGCTTTGATCAGATTAATGTCTATAAAGAAGACCTTCAGAAACACCCACTATTTTGTTATATAGGAAAGCAAATAGATGAAAAATACATTAATGAGCTCTTAAAATTAAAAAAATGTGCAGAGTTTGACAAGGAGATAAAAATTGTCTATTCACCTATCCATGGCACAGGGATGATTTGTGTTCCAGAGTTGCTAAAGAGAAATGGTTTTAAAAATATACATATTGTGAAAGAGCAGAGCACATTGGATCCGGATTTCTCTACTGTAAAAGTTCCTAATCCAGAAAATCAAGAGGCTTTAAACATGTCTTTGCATCTGGCGAGAAAGATTGATGCGGATTTAGTCATGGCAACAGATCCTGATTGCGACCGAGTGGGAGTTGCGGTAAAAAATGAAGAAGGAAACTATATTTTGCTCAGTGGAAATCAAATTGGAGCACTTATGCTGGATTATCTGATACAGTACAGCCATATACCCAATAATGCCATTATGATACAAACCATTGTTTCCGGCAACCTGGGAAAAAGAATTGCCCAGAATGCGGGGGTTGAAGTCATGGAAGTTTTGACGGGATTCAAGTATATCGGTGAAAAGATTGCACAATTTGAAAAGGAGCAGTCGAAAACTTTTATTTTTGGATATGAGGAAAGCTATGGTTTTTTATCCGGTAAACATGCTCGGGATAAAGATGCAGTGAATGCATGTATGCTTATGGCAGAAATGGCT
>CAZKKX010000023.1:0-23815 GCA_964553505.1 uncultured Eubacteriales bacterium
AATTAAACCTTTTTTAAAAAAATTTTAAACAGGCATTGGGGGCGTGGGGTCCTGGGGGCCTGGGGTTTTTGGGGGCCCGGGGGGCGGGGGTCCTGTGGGGCAGGGGGGCAGAGGGTCAGTAGGTCAGAGGGTCAGAGGGGCAGAGGGGCAGTGGGTCAGAGGGTCAGGGGGTTAGAGGGTCAGGGGGTCAGAGGGGCAGGGGGGCAGAGGGTTAGAGAAACCTCCAACCCCTAACCTCTAATCCATAATCTATATTCCATAATCCATAATCTATAATCCATAATCTATAATCCATAATCCATACTCCATAATCCATACTCCATAATCTATTCATTATTCATGTGCTCCGCCGCAGCTCGTATGAAATCTCTGAACAGGGGATGGGGTCTGGTGGGCCGGGATTTGAATTCCGGATGGAACTGTCCTGCCACATACCAAGGATGGTCCGTCAACTCAACGATTTCCACCAGCCGATCATCAGGTGAAATGCCGCTTATCTTCATCCCTGCAGATGTAAATTGCTCTTTATAGAAATTGTTGAATTCATATCTGTGTCGATGTCTTTCATATATCAAATCTTGAGTGTAGGCTTCTTCTACTTTGGTATTCTTTATGATTTTACAAGGGTAAAGACCTAATCTCATAGTGCCGCCCATATCTTCAATATCCTTTTGATCCGGCATCAGGTCTATCACAGGATAAGACGTATGTGGATCTATTTCAGACGAATTGGCACCATCAAGTCCCAAAACACTACGGGCAAATTCTATAACCGCCATATGCATGCCCAGGCAAATCCCAAGGTAAGGAATTTTTCTTTCTCTGGCATATTTCGCGGCACATATCTTTCCTTCTATCCCGCGATGACCAAAGCCCCCGGGAATCAGAATGCCGTGGCAGTTTTTTAATTCTTCGTGTACATTGCTTTCGTTCAGCTCCTCAGAATGAACCCATTGAATATCTATTTTTGTATCATTTGCAATGCCTGCATGTTTTAATGCTTCTGCAACGGATAAGTAGGCATCCTTTAATTCTATATATTTGCCCACCAATGCTATTCTTGTTACATGATGCATGTCTTTTTCTTTTTTCACCATGGTTTCCCATTCCGAAAGATCAGGGCTACCACAGACGACTTTTAATTTTTTACATACTATATCTGCCAATCCGTTTTTTTCCAGAAGTAATGGAACTTCATATAGGGAGTCTACACTGCAGTTTTCAATGACTTTATCTTTATCTACATTACAAAAGAGTGCAATTTTTTCTTTTATTTCATCTGTTAGATTTTTTTCTGTGCGACAAACGATGGAATCCGGTTGTATCCCAATGGCTCTCAGTTCCTTGACACTGTGCTGGGTTGGTTTTGTTTTTATTTCTCCGGTGGTGCTGAGATAAGGAATCAATGTAAGATGTATATACATCACGTTATCCTGCCCAACATCATATCGTATCTGACGAATCGCTTCCAAGAAAGGTAAACTTTCAATATCTCCAACTGTCCCGCCGATTTCTGTTATAACGACATCCACCTCATCCTGAAGCCCGACCCTAACGATTCTTTCTTTAATGGCATTGGTAATGTGCGGAATCACTTGTACCGTTGCTCCGAGGAAATCTCCCTTTCTCTCTTTATTCAATATGGACCAGTATATCTTTCCTGTTGTAACATTGCAGTATTTGTTTAGATTAATATCAATAAATCGCTCATAATGACCTAAGTCCAAATCTGTTTCCGCGCCATCATCCGTAACAAATACCTCTCCGTGCTGATACGGGCTCATGGTCCCGGGATCGATATTGATATATGGGTCGAATTTCTGAATCATTACTTTGAGCCCTCTACTTTTAAGAAGACGTCCCAGTGAAGCAGCGGTAATACCTTTTCCCAAAGAAGATACAACCCCACCGGTAATAAAAACATACTTTGCAGACATAATGCACCCCCGTAAATTATTTCTAAAAATACAACTTTAATATTTTATTCTATACTCTGTTTTTTTAACTGCCTGATTTGAAGCTGAACAGGTAAAATCATTCAAAGTAACTCAATAATACATATTCTATCTTTCCGATTTGAATTCTTAATTTAATCTTAAGTCTTATTTTGTCAGTATTTCAATAGCTTTCTCCAGTTGGGCATCTTCTTTCAGGTTCTCTGCATATTCGGCAACCTCTTGGTTTAGGGATTCTTTGGTTGTATAATCAATTATGCCGTAGGAATAAAGTCCCTGTGCACTCTGGAAATGCTTTACGGCATTAAAAGTAATCTCATCCATAATACCGGTTGCCTCTACATCGGAATATCCTATAAGCTTCAGCCTTTGCTGTGCACCGTAAACATCAAGCCCTTTCTCATTTAAACCAGATTTTTTATCTTCTATCATAGGAACAAATAACTTAACTTTCTCCAACAGTTCCTCCAACTCTTGACTGTTATTATTCTGCATCATAATATCCGGCGTAATCCCTGCTCCATGAATTTTATTTTTGTCCGGAGTCATAAAATGAGCAACTGTTAATTTCATACCGCCTCCGTTATTGAGATTTGTCGACTGTTGGGCAGAGCCTTTCCCAAAGGTTTTTGTGCCTATAATGATGCCGGTGTCCGTATCCTGAACAGCCCCTGCCAGTATTTCAGAAGCACTTGCCGTACCGCCGTTGACTAAAACCACCACAGGCAAGTCGATTTGAGGAGTTTCCGAATAATAAGTATCTGTTATTTCTCCCTGTTTTTCAAAATGCATAATCGGTCCTTCGGGAATAATCTCCTCTGCTACTTCAAGTGCTGTATTGATATATCCGCCTCCATTGTCTCTCAAATCAATAATCAATGCTTTGGCATCTTCTTTTCTAAGGTTCGTCAATGCTTCTTTAAATTCATCTCCGGTATTGCTGTCAAAACTTAAAATCCTGATATACCCAATCCCGTTCTCTTTCATCTCATGATTTACAGATGACATTTTGATGGTTTCTCTTGTGATTTCAAATCGGAGAATGTCATTAGTTCCTTCTCTTTTAATTCCAACATTCACTTTTGTTCCGGGTTTGCCTCGAAGCAAACTAACAATTTTTTCTGTAGATAAAGCCGTTACATCTTGTTCGTCTACTTCTACCACTACATCTCCGGATATAATTCCCGCCTTGTATGCCGGCGTATCAAATATTGGAGATACTATGACACACCGATTCTCCTTTGCTTCAATTATAACTCCGATACCGTTATATTCCCCTGATACGGACTCAACAAAATCATCAAGGGATTCTCTTTCAGAAAAATAGGTGCTGTAGGGATCCAGTGACTCAAACATTCCGTCAAATGCGCCGTTTACCAATTCCTTATAATCAATAACATCGGAATGATTGGCTTCAATGTATAAAATCAAACGCTTCATAAAATCCATTTGTTCATTTAGAAATGCTTCCTTTTCTTCTTCTGCTGCAAAAGTCAGAGATGTATAAGAAAGGAACACCATCATAACGGATATTAGTAATACAATTATTTTTATTCGGGATCTTTTTGCCTTCACAGTTTGTCCTCCTTTATGTACTTAATTATTTATAATAGGTTCACAGTAAATTAAAGGTTAGGGGTTCCTCTGACCCTCTGCCCTCTGCCCTCTGACCCTATTCTAATTCTTCTTGTCCATGATCTCAATGTTAAGCTTGTTTCTTCCCTCTGTAAGCCCTGAAAGGCTTATGTCGTATTCTATATTCAGAAATCCTGATGCACATGACTTATTGAGTGCATTTTCAATTTTCTTAGTTACAACTTCCATTTCAACATTTCCGTAAGGTGTATTGTAATGTGTATTGAATCTTTTTCCTTTCTGAAAATGAATTTCCGAGGATGCAGAGCCAAATCTTTTCATATGAATGGTATCCTCTGTAACTTTTAATGAAGTAGTACATCCTTCTATCCCTGACAGATTTGTTTCCTTATATATCAGATAAGTCGATTCTCCTTTTTGATAGTATTTTCCTTCTGTAATTAGTTCAACAACTTCTTGTTCCCCATCTTTATTCAATTGTTTTCCAATGATTTTCAACATAATTTTTTTCATGTCTTCTCCTTTTGACGTTTAAGTTTTAGTGTTCGCGGTATTATAATGGATTATAGATTATAGATTATAGATTATGGATTATGGATTATGGATTATAGATTATGGAAATATTGCTGAGCAAAATTATCCTTCAATCTTAAATCTTAAATCATAAACCTTAAACCTTAAATCTCAAATACTTCTACCCCTGACATCCGAAATGTCCCCTGTCTCCTGTAACCTGTCCTCTGAACCTGTATTCTGGCTCCTTAGACCTTGCATCTTTGTTTTTCTTTATATCTTTCTAATCCATATATAATTAGTTTATCAATCAATTGAGGATAGTCAATACCTTGTTCTTTCCACAACAAGGGAAGCATGCTGTATCTTGTGAATCCGGGAATGGTATTGATTTCATTGATTAATACCTCTCCGGTATCTTTTTCTATGAAAAAATCAACTCGCGCAAACCCACAGCAATCCAAAGCCTGGTAAGCTTTAATGGCATAAGTTCTTATCTGATCTTTCTGAAAATCCGATATGTCGGCAGGAATACATAATTTGGATTTGCCACCGTCAAAGTACTTTGCTTCGTAATCATAAAATTCTTTAGATGGTATGATTTCGCCTACTGCAGCAGCCCGGAGGTCATCATTGCCAATAACGCTTGTTTCTATTTCCCTGCAATTTACAAACTCTTCTATTAATATTTTTCTGTCATGCCTACAGGCTTCAAGAAGGGCATCTATTAATTCTTTTCTGTGGTGAGCCTTTGTAATACCAACACTGGATCCCAAGTTTGAGGGTTTTACAAACATAGGGTACTGAAATTCTTTTTCTATTAACGAAATCGTATCTTCTCTATTCTTTTCAAAATTACTTCTCAGAATTACTTTGTATTTACAAATGGGCAAATTTACCTGTTCAAAAATAATTTTAGAGCAAGCTTTGTCCATTGCTGCCGAAGATCCCAATACACCTGCCCCTACATAAGGAATATCCGCCATTTCAAATAATCCCTGTATTGTACCGTCTTCGCCAAAAGGACCATGTAGAACCGGAAACGCAATATCAACTCTTGTTTTCAGCCCGAAAGAACCGATAATATTGAATCTGTACTTTTTCGGATCATTCTTAAGCATTTCCTTTGCTTGTTCTTCCCATCTTCCATTCTCTATATCTTCAGAAGCTCCTTCAAACAGAAGCCACTCTCCTTCTTTTGTAATCCCAATACAAACAACTTGATATTTGCTTTTATCCACAGCATTGATTACAGAAGCTGCCGACATAAGAGAAACTTCATGTTCTCCCGATTTACCTCCAAATATTATACCTAAACGAATTTTATCTGACATAATAATACCCCCGCTACAATATCTTCTATATCTTTTATCCATTATTATTATATCATTTAGGGGTAGCATTGTAGAATTAAATCTCAAAGAAAAAAAGATTTTGTAACTTATTTTACAAAATCCCCAATTGAACATAATCAATACATTATCAAGACACTTTACCTATAATTTTTAAATTCTTCATACACGGAATCCGACTGAAAACAAAGTAACTTAATTGAATACTGTTGTATAAATATGAATGGCTTTATTATACAACAGTATTCAGTGGTCTACAATCTCACGCTTGGTACACGAATGGGCTTGCTTTGATTATTTATTATTAAATCATAAGCGTTCCGTCCTGACTAATAAGTGCCTTAAGGATTTTTTCTTCTATACCCGTTTCGGCATTGATATAAACAAGAAAATGTTCATTACCTCTGTTGACTTTCACTTCATAGCAGTATATTTCGCCTCCGAATTCCGTAGGAATATAACACAATTTGGGTTCATCTTCTATGTTTGCTCTAACACTGATACTTTGTTTTGCTTCATCCGGAGATAAATTGGGAGAAGGAATCTCTCTCTGATAATTCAGCGTCAAATAGTGGGACGAATCAAATCCAATTATATCTCCATTGTCAAGAGCGACCTTGACTTTGATGAGATCCGGATACATTATAACGTTATCCTGTGTATATGCAAAAACAATGAATACATTATTGTCTGTTTTCAGTGAATAAGTAGGCACCATATCTGTAAATCCTTTTTCTTTTAAAAACTTATCCGCTATTTCTACAGCCTGTTTTCGTGAATATTTCGCCTGATCAACCGGTTTATTGTCTAATACATTTACAATATATCCTTCTGTTTCGGATACACATATATATGTAGGCGTTTGGTGATCTTTTCTCTGTACCTTGAAATTGTATGTTACAATTCTTCCGTCCATTCCCGGTTGACCTTCTATGTGTTGTATCTTATCTTCACCAATAAACTCTCTTGCTTTTTTCTCTGCTTCTTGTTCAGTAATTTTTTCTCCCTGAAGTCTCGGGTTTATACCTTGAATCATATGCTCCGAAAAAGGACCGTCATAGATAAGTTCCGGATACAGATTCATCCTCTCTTCAAATTGCGTAAATTGCAGTTCAATAGGATTTTGTTCTTCCGCCTCTTCTGTTTCTTCCTTAATCATCTGAGTATCTTTGTTTTGCTTGGTACTATTAATCCACATCTGCCCCCCGATACTTTCATCCTTCACTTCACGAAGACCTTGTGAAAGATCGACAGAATATTCGTATAACTGCTGAAGATTATTTACATCTTCCGGGGAAAGTTTTTCTCCTTTTATACTCTTTTGTGCCATGGCAAAAGTATAGTCGCCAAGCTGATTAAAAAATTTATTTGATTTTGTCAGTTCTTCATGACGGATAGGGATTTGAGCAAGATATTCTTCTGCATTATAAGCGCTTTGCCAAACTTTAGAAAATAAAACAATGTTCTCTTTTGTCTGAGATGAAACCATCAGTTTGGAAAGTTCTGTGGAAATGGTCTCAACACTGCCAACCAAATCATAATATCTTTTCTGTACCTGATTATCTATATAGCGGTAATAACTTTCCTTATCCCTGTATTGTGTATACCCCCAAACGCCTGTCCCTATAAGACCTCCTATGAGAAAAACAATAATTGTAAGACTTATGTATTTATACTTCATTTGTTACCATCCTTTAAAATCACATTATGGAGTATGGAGTATGGAAATTTTGCTGAGCAAAATTATCCTTCAATTTTAAATCTTTAACCTTAAATCTTTTTCTACCCTCTAATCTCTAATCTCTAACCTCTAACCTCTAACCTCTAACCTCTAACCTCTAACAATTATAATCCAAAATAATGTTTTCCTATAACTGTTACAACTTGTCTAGACCAAATCCATTTACTTGTTGATGTTGCCGGGTTCCAATAATAAAGACAACCTCCTGACGGATCCCAACCGTTTAATGCATCTTCTGCTGCTTTTAGACAAGAGGGATCGGGCGGCAAATTAATCTGTCCGTCTGCAACTGCAGTAAAAGCCAACGGCTGATAGATTACTCCGGGTATGGTATTGGGAAAAGAGGGGTTTCTTGTCCTGTTTAATATCACAGCACCCACTGCGACCTGCCCTTCATAAGGTTCTCCCCTCGCTTCCCCGGTAATGGCTTTTGCTAAAAGCACTTTTTCATCGTTTCTGGCAGCCGAGCCGCCTGATGTATTGTTTTGGGTTCCGGTGGGCATTCCTAAAGCTTCATAGGTAGCAGGTCCTACAACGCCATCAGGTTTTAACCCATGTTTATTTTGAAATTTTACTACCCCATCGTAAGTCAACTGTCCAAATATACCGTCTGCAGTCCCCTGCATATAACCCCAGTTGATTAACCGGGTCTGAACCTCTCTCACAGCCTGGCCTCTGGAACCCCAATAAATGGTTTCCGCTGCATAAACGTTCTCAAAAAAGTAAGATATGTTGAACATAAATAGAGTAATCATTATAACCGATGAACCCATGGTTATGAATAAAAACCGCTTCATACAGACCTCCTTCAGTCAATGGATGCTTTTTCTTTGTTGATTTTGTTTAACAGTTTTTCGATATCTGCTTTTAATTGCTCTGCAGTTTCAAGAGTTTTAAATCTGAGCCGCAATATCGGTGTTTTACCTTTTGTCTCATCTGCCAACATTTGATACTCTTCCTCAGTCAATGTATGAGATAATGCTTCTTCAATACTCGCAAGATCATTCCCTTGAATATCTATGAGGCATAAAGGCGGAAAAAGTACACACCACCAGTTCTCTCCTTTTCCCTCTCCTATAACCACATTGAGGGCTTCATATTTGCCTGCCGGAAGTGTCAGGTTCCCATAGTTTTTTTCAGGTATCCATGTCTGCTTTAATTCGGCACAAACAGGATAACCCGATCCGCTTTTTTTAACAGCTTCATTGGCAGTATTAATTATTTCCCCCATATGTACCCTGATGAAATCTCTTGATTCTTCTATATTTTCATAAGCGTTCAATCTTTCATTTAAAGAACTGATGACGGCATCTCTGACTTTAAGTTTTAATTCCTGGTCTTCCTGTGAGTTGCTATTGGCAATCACATGCAATCGTATCATTTTATCTTTATACGTTGATTCGTGTTTTTCATCGTCGAAAAACACAAAAGCGGTCAGCAAAAGCAATGACAGCACCATTATTCCTGTAATCTTTTTATTCCGATTCATTTTTCTACACCTCTTATGCTTTAGAATAATTTCTACTTTCATTTTTTCCACAAAAAAGTCTTTTATACGTTTATTAGAAAAATGAGCAAATATTGAAGAACATACTGTGATTATTAATAAAAATAAAAAAAGAATTTGCCTATCTAAAGCAAATTCCGGATTATCGAAAAAATTTCGCAAATATTTATTTTATTCAATTGCTTATTAATCCTTTGAATCCTCAGTAAGAATCGTTTCTTTAAGCATATCAATATGGTACTGCCCGTTCTTTTGAGCAGCAATAGGATCCCCGTTGGATATCGCCTTATAAATAAGCTGATGTTCCGCCGGCATGTCTGAAGCTCTTTTATACTCCGTAAAATAGGTTATCCTAAATCTTAAAACTAATTCTTGAAGGCTGTTGACAATCTGTATAAGTTTTTTATTTCTTGTGCTTTCAAAAATCATATTATGAAATCGTGTGTCCTGTTCAATCATCCGCTTCATATCATTATCTTTTACTGCTTGATTAAATGATTCTAAAGTCGCCTGCATCTCTTCCAATTCTTCTTTAGTCACTCTTTTCGCAGCCAAAGAAGCTGCAAGACCTTCCAGTACACTTCTTACTTCAAGAATGTCCAGTATTTCCTTTACGGAAACATCTGCTACATAAGCACCTTTTCTGACTTCCATAATCACCAGACCTTCGAGTTCCAGCTTTCTAATAGCCTCTCTTATCGGAGTCCGGCTGACGCCCAATTTTTCTGCTAAATCAATCTCCATTAATCTTTCTCCCGGTCTCAAATTGCCGTTTAATATAGAAGATCTTAACTGCTCAAAAACCAATTCTCTTAAAGGGCGGTGGTTCTGAATTCGGAATTTTTCAATTTCCATTGTTATCCCTCCTGCTTTATCAAGAGCTTTTTTTTTGGAATAGATTTTACTAAAAAAGTATCGCTGTATAGTTTCTTTAAGTTTTCATATGCTGATTTTGCTCGATAATAATCTCTGAATAAACCGAAAACAGCCGGTCCGCTTCCACTCATCAGCGAAGCCTCTGCCTGACACTCCAACAGCTTTTTTTTAATATTATAAATAATCGGATATTCTTCCATTGTTACCGTTTCAAGTACATTAACCATGTTTTTTCTAAATGCTTCTATGGGAGAATTTTGACTCAGATGATAAACCAAAGCATCGATATCAGGACGCTCTGTAATATTGTGAAGTTGAAGTTTTTGATAAACTTCTCCTGTGGAAATCCGTATATTAGGTCTGCATAATACAATGAAACAATCCACTTCTTTAACGGGTTTAAGCTTTTCTCCAATGCCTTCGGCTAATGCACACCCTCCTGATATGCAGAAAGGCACATCGGCTCCTATCTTTCCTCCCAACACCATAAGCTGCTTGCCCGCTTTCATATCCCACAAATCGTTTAGTCCGTTAAGTACTGCTGCCGCATCTGCACTTCCTCCGGCTAACCCTGCAGATACAGGTATTTTTTTTGAAATATCAATTTGTACGCCTCTCTTTATTCCAAAGGCTTGTATAAAACTTTCTGCCGCTCTATAGGCAAGATTCTCCCGGTTCTCCGGGAGATACTCTAAATCGGTGCGTATTTTTATCTCTTGTTCCGGTATTTCTTCAATGGATATTTCATCATAAAGACCGATCTGCTGCATAACCATTCGCACTTCATGATAGCCATCTTCTCTCTGTCTCAGAACATCGATTGCCAAGTTAATTTTTGCAAAAGCTTTTACCTTTATTTTTTTCACTTTGCTCACCTGATTGTTTTTTGTATACTGTATTATATAATATTTTTAAAAATTTTACAAAAAAATGATAAAAAGAAGGTTTTGTATTATTTTATTTACAAAGCCTTCTTCACTATTTCCTTATTTAATAAATTAGAGATTAGAGGTTAGGGGTTATTGACAGTTTTTAAGCAGGATCAGTTTTTCTCCGGATTTAATATCGCTGCTATCCGATATATTGTTAATAGTTTTGATTTCTTCAATGGTTGTTCGGTAATTTTTTGCTATTTTCCAAAGGCTATCTCCTTTTTTTGTGACATATAATATAATGCTTGGGTTTTCTTCAATGCTCACATCTGCATCCACTGTCAATGCATGGGTAAGTACCTCATAAGATTCTCTTTTATACGCGGCACTTTTTATGTATACATCTGCATTTATTTCTAATTGTTTTGAATTGATGGTTTCAAAATCCAATCTTCTAACAGTAATTTCATGTTCAACATCTTTTTCAGAAGAGAGCCCGGATATTTCAATGACATGTCTAAACGGTATTTCTTCGGTAAATCCGTATGTCTTTCTGTTCCCTTCATTGGACAAGTATAAGATGTTTGTAGAAAGAATTCCTTCTATAATATTTTTCCCATTTTCTACTATATTTCCTGTTTCAAAAACTTTAGCCGTCGTATAGATGATTTTTTCCATGTCCGGCAAATTGTCAGGAACATTCAATATTTCTTTAATCTGTACGTCTGCCGCACTTTTGCCCGATAAAAGCTTGCATTCAATTTTGTCTTTTTGTGCTTCTATTTGTTTTTGCGGGTTATAAGCGTCTACAATAAATTCTTGTGTTTTTGTCTTCAATATTTCCAAGTTGGTAATTATATCTATAGTGACTTCAAAAATCGTCATATTGTCATTGGTATCATTTTTTACATTAATGTCAGAATGTTTTAATAAGAATTCTACTTTGCTGTCTGTTATATCGTCATTATCTTTTATGTCAATAAATTGAGTGAATTCTGACTTATCCCTGAATAGAACAGGTGCCGGTTCGACTTCTTCGCTGAGGTATAAAATATTATACTGCACTTCAGCATTGATGACTGCTCTTTCTTGAACCAGTTGTTTCTGGTTTTCAATGATGCTGATATCCCAATTGAGAATTTTTCCTATTTCAGGCATTCCTTCTTTAACAGTTAGTTCTTCTCTGATGTCTATGGGTGCTTTTTTCTTTTCAATAATATCTGTGTACATAGCTTCACTTTTAAGAAGCTGCATTTCTTCATCAGGATTTGAAAACAAATCTACATTTAACTTGTCATATAGTCTGGAAGTAATGTTTGAAACAGCCTTAACTCTTAATTTCCTCTCATTTACGATTTCAAAATCCATGTGCTCAACATTTCCTATAACTTCTAATTCGGATTTATCTGAAACGGGATAGTCCAATTCGTGCTTAAAATCGATCACCGCATCCATGGGTATTAACGGAAAATCATCTGTTTCGGTCATTGGAATATACATCAGTTTAACTTCAATTTTTCCTGAAATTTGTGTTCCATTGGTGTCAACTTCCCTGTCAATTACATTCATTTTACCATCAATAGATACGATTTTAGATAAATCTGGCTTGGAGTCCGGCACCAAAATGTCTTCTTCAAGTAAAATTTGGACAGTATCTTTTTCAGACTTTTGTAGCATCTTGAACGAGTCTTTTATTGATTCTGCTGTCATATTTTTTCCTCCTTATTCCCTTTTATTTAATATAACTATATTTTGTTTGTACAAAAATATGATAGTTTTTATTATGCACTAAAAAAACAACAGCTCTTTCTAAGAGCTGTTGTAGCTGTTTGTTTATTTTGAATATTAGCAAGCTTGTATTTTTGGTTCTTCTTCAAAAGGCATTATTTGAACATTCCGAATGAGGATATCCGTATATGCATAAGACACGGTTCTTTCTTTATCATATTTATCTTTAATTCTAACAGTAAATATACTCGGATATGTATGTTCAACAATTCCTGTTCTGATAGATATTTTTTTTCTGCCTTTATTAGTTTTAAGACGTACTTTTACTCCTAACATGTCCTCAATTTTTTTCTTTATTTCGTCTAATTCTTTACTTTGCGCCAGTTCAACCACCTTCTTTCAAGACCGTGACGCAATTTTGTTTGATCTTAAAGTAGTATTATACTATAAGTAATAACACTAAGTCAAGATATAAATACTACTATTCATCAAATATTCATCAACTTATTTATAAAAATTTTTTATACCTTCAGTAATTGCTTCGGATATTTTTTCTTTTCCTTTTTCATCTTCAAGTATCTTTTTATCCTGTAAGTTAGACATATATCCCAGTTCAATTAAAATGGCATTCCCCTTTATTTCCTTAAACAAAGATAATTCAGCAACTTTTACGCCTTTTTGCACTATTGTAGTATTTAAAATGAGCCGGTTCATTATAAAATCCGCTAATGTACGGCTTTCCGTATCTCCTCGAAAGTGAAAAATATCGGTACCGGATAAATGGCAATTTTTCTCATAATTACAATTTATACCGATATAAAATTCCGGATTTATAGCATCTGCCATCATGACTTTATCTTTCATAGAGCAAAATGCATTGGTATTTCGCGTCAAATGTACTTCTGCACCAAGAAGTAATAATTTTTTCTTTATTCTACAACATATATCAAGCATACTATCTCTACCCAGGTATATCTCATCGACTTTAGCGCCATTTCCTGGGTCCAAAAGAAATTTACGGCCATCAAGAAGCTTTGACGGTTCATACCTTTTTAATGAAATAATATCAATACCTGTAAAGTATGTTTTTAATATCTCTTGAGCCGTTTTTCCTTCTAAAGCCATACATTTAGCTCCATGCTGACACAAGCCCAGACCGCTACCGAATCCTTTGGATTCAAATGTAATTACTTTTGGTTTCCATCCAAATCTTGTGGAACCGATTCCCAGCTTCTCAATAATTTCCTGTCCTTTATATATGGTATTCCCTATTTTAATTTTTTTTATTCGCCCTTCTTCGTCTCTTTCTGCATTTTCAATGATGCCCTTTATCTCCGGTCCGATCTGCCAGTTCAACATATTAGTTTTGGTATTTAAAAGGTTCTCAATTTCTTCAATATTAATGTCAATATTAACCATATCTTTCGAATTCTCTTTACAATAATCGCAAAATGTTTTTCTCAGGTAAGTAATAGGTATCCCATTAATATTTTCGCTATTTTCAGTTGATCCCCCGCATGCTTTATGAAAAATCGGCAAAATCGGATTTCCATTCATTACAGCAATCTGTTCTCTGGTCTCACAAACCAAAGAACTAATCCTTTTCCACCGGGTCAAGCTTTCCTTTCCCCAGCAAGAAAACAGTTGGTCTTTATTGTAAAAAAATATACAATGTGAACTTCTGCATATATCCGCTTCTTTATGAAGACTGCATCCTTCTCCGCCCAAACTTCTGATTTTTTTTGAAAGAAAAGTTCTTGCCATGATAATTTGGGCTTTCAGTGCTTCATCGGGAAAAGAATATGGCATATTGGATATTGCAATCAAAGCAGATGCTTCATTTATATCAAGGTCGTAAATATCATTATTGTTATTATCAAAAATTTTAACAGGCCGTATCAATACTTTCCCCTCCATTTTTAACATAAATACATATATTATAGTATGAGGGGAAATATAATTAGGTGACGAAAAAACAAATAAAATGCCCTCAACCAAATGGTTTCGGGCATTTTATTTGTTTTGTTATCTTTCTACAATAAGTGATGTTCCCTGGCCTCCACCTATACAAAGTGTCGCCAAGCCTGTTTTCGAATCTCTTTTCATCATCTCATATAATAAAGTAACTAAAATTCTTGCCCCTGAAGCACCTATGGGATGCCCTAAAGCAATAGCCCCACCATTGACATTGGTCTTTTCCGGATCGAGTCCAAGATCTCTGACAACTGCTACAGATTGAGCCGCAAAAGCTTCATTTGCTTCAACCAAATCTAAATCTTCTACCGTCATTCCTATTTTGTCCAAAGCAGCTTTTGTTGCAGGAACCGGTCCATATCCCATGATACTTGGGTCAAGCCCTGAGGAGCCGTAAGATTTTATAGTGCATAAAATGTTCAATCCTAATTCTTCGGCTTTTTCCTTTGACATTACTATAACTGCCGCTGCACCATCATTGATTCCGGAAGAATTGGCAGCCGTAACTACACCATCTTTTTTAAATGCCGGTTTCAAACCAGCCATTTTCTCCAATGTGGCACCAAATTTAGGATGTTCATCCGTATCAAATACCTTAGGATCACCTTTTCTTTGAGGTATGGAAACCGGAACAATCTCATCATTAAACTTCCCGGATTTTATGGCCGATTCTGCTCTTTGTTGAGATCTTAAAGCAAATTCGTCAAGTTCTTCTCTTGTCAGCCCCCATTGTTCAACAATGTTTTCTGCGGTGATTCCCATATGATACTTGTTAAAAATATCAAACAGCCCATCATGAACCATATAATCTACCATTGAGAAATCACCCATTCGAGCGCCCCATCTCGCTTTCGGCGCAAGATATGGCGCCATACTCATGTTTTCAGTTCCACCGGCAACAATACAGTCCGCATCCCCCAGTTTAATAATCTGAGCAGCAAGACTAACCGCACGAAGTCCCGAACCGCAAACTTTATTAAGAGTAAAAGAAGGGACTTCTTTAGGAATCCCGGTTGCAATTGAAACTTGCCTGGCTACATTCTGACCTTGACCTGCTTGTAATACATTACCGAATATGACCTCATTGACCATTTCAGGTTTTATCCCAGCTCTTTTCATTGCGGCCGTAACGGATATTTTACCAAGTTCAACGGCCGGTACAGAAGCTAATGCTCCACCATAAGTTCCAACAGGCGTTCTGGCTGCACCAACAATTACAACTTCTCTCATATAAATCCTCCTTAAGCATATTTTTTTCACTATTTATTATTGGATAATATAAAATGCAAGTTTTATGCCAATGCTAAATGCAACTATAAAGCCATTTATTTTGCTCTTTATTTAAAGCTTTGTAATCATATATGTACATCTGTCTGTTTTTTGAGACACATATCAAAAAGCCGGTTATTTAACCGGCATTTTGCAATAACGTGGCACGAAAAAATTTGTTTTTTCTTTTTAAGGCGTTGTCCTTAAATCATCAATGGTATTGTTGTTGGGATTCATATTCATATTGTTAGGGTAGTTGGTATTATTCGGAGTATTCGGGATATTTTGATTAGGGGTTATTTGGTCATACGTTCTATTATCGGTATAACCATCATTATTGATATTCCTGTTATCATCTACATATCTGTTGTTGTACCTATCGTTATTGTCTAATGGTCTCTCCGCAGCAGGTGCACATGCCGTAGACAGTGCTAATGCAAAAATTAAAACAAAAAATACTGTAATTTTTTTCATGCTGATACTCCTTTCTAAAATGTATTGACATTGTGTTAAGCTGTCAATAATATTATTTGTAAATAAATATAAGTTACTCTTTGAAAATTTTTCAATGACTATCACTATTTATGAAAAAACTGCTATAATAACAAGGTGCTTTTTAATAATTTACATTGAATAATGAGGTGTCTTTATGCTGAAAAACAATATAACCATACAGGATAAAAAAATATTTGATAAATATTTGCAAGCTTATGATTATAAAACTTCCGGTTTAACATTTACCAGTTTATTTATGTGGAAAAATTTAAATCGTTTTAAATTTGAAATAATAAACGATTATCTTTGTATTTCCGGGAACAGTCATTTGGAAATTGCAGAACCTGAACCTTTTTTATTTCCGCCTTTAACAAAAACAGGCTCCTATGATTTAAACCTTCTCTCTGATACTATCGAGCGTTCACGAAAAATTTTTGAAAAAGAAGGTTATCTTTTCAGTATTCGGTTATTACCATTTCATATGATAGAATTAATAGAAGGTGCAAAGCCGAATTGTATGGTATTTTATTCCGACAGACCAAATTATGATTATGTTTACCTGTCGAAAGATTTGATTGAATTGAGAGGAAAAAAGTACCATAGTAAAAAAAACCATCTCAATTTTTTTAAAAAAAATTATGATTATAAATATAGAGTTTTAACTCCTGATATGGCAGATGAATGCCTGCAGTTAAATAGATACATCAATCAAAACAAGGAAATCAACACTAATGAAAGGGGTCTTTTAGAAATGGAAGAAGAGGCTTTAAAGGAAGCTTTTTCACATTTTAATTCTGCAGGTTTTTTAGGAGGTGTTATTTTAATAGACAATAAAATTCAAGCTTTTACGCTTGGCGGACCTTTGGGTAAAAAAGCCGTCACTGTTCATATAGAAAAAGCCAGTCCTGATTTCAGAGGTCTGTATCAAGCAATAAATAATGAATTCTGCAAACATACTGCAAATACAGTAAAATTTGTGAATCGAGAAGAAGATATGGGTATACCGGGACTTCGTAAAGCAAAAATCTCTTATCGTCCGGTGAAATATATCGAAAAATACATTGCAATGTTTAAAGAGGACATATAGTTCATTTTAAGATTATAAATTAAGATTTAAGATAAAGAATTGTGAGATTATTTTAAAAATCTCACAATACTTATCTAACCAACCTTGAGATTTCTTTGAACCCTTCTGTTTTAGCATTTTTGCAAAGCTCAAAGAGTACGGATTCATAGGTTGTTCCTATTGCACCACTCTCAACCATTCGCCTGCTTGCATACTTTTTATCCTGATTGCTTCTTGATCCTATGCAATCATAGACAATGTATGCTTTATATCCGGATTGTAACAGATCTAAAACTGTCTGCTGCACACATATATGCGCTTCAATTCCCGCAATAATTACAGATTTCTTTCCTGTTTTTTCAAGTTCCTGAATAAATGCAGGTTCTCCCATACAGCTGAATGCTGTTTTTTCAACTGGTTTTAATTCTCCGGCAGTTTCTCTTATGGCTGCAACTGTTTCTCCTAAACCTTTTGTATATTGTTGGGTCATAATAACAGGGATTTTAAATACACCACATCCCTTTATTAGTTTTATTACTGTTTTTTCAAGTTCTTCATTTGCTTTTATTGACGGCATCAGTTTTTCCTGAAAATCAATCAAAACTAAAACACTATCTTCCTTTTCTAATATCATGAATATCCTCCTTTGAATTTTTTACTTTTTTTAAAGTACGGACTTCAGCAACTTTATCCCACTGTTGTAGAAATCCTTGGCTTTATTATAAGACCAGCTACAAGTATGTAATCCTAAGTTTATCATATAATATTTTTTTCTATCAATAAAATCTTCCGATCTGGTCATGTGTTTCTCGTATCCATCAAAAAAAGCTTTCTCCATAACCCTTGAATTTAACATGTCATGCTGATACAAAGTGTTAAAATCAATTGCCGGATCATCAATCTGACAATGTTCAAAGTCTATCAAGCCATTAATTTTTTTTCTGTTTTTCTCATCCATAACCAAAACGTTTCTAAAGGAATAATCTCTGTGACATATAGCTCCTTTAATATCCGGGTCTAAATAAGTATATAGTTTTTTTAGTTCCCCATAAGCCTGCTCAAATAATTCTTTATCCGGCAGATTTTGATTTCTAATTTTAGCCATAACCCTGTTGTCATTTTCTTTTCTGTATTTAATGAAATCTTTATACGGCGTCGTTCGCCTAAAATCTTTCCAAAGACCAAAATAATTCAATGTCTGCTCACTGTGTAATCTGCCTAAAAGCTCTCCCATTGTTCTGAGCAGATGAATTCTGCTTTCCTGAGAAATTGAGTGCCATATATCCTGAAGCAAATCTCCTTCTATTCTATTCATTAGAATCCAAGGCAATCTATCATTTTCACCAAAAGCCTTTAGTCTGGGAACTTCTACAAATGTCCTTAATATTTCAAGAGCTCTTTTTTCACAAAGATATTTTACTTTTTTACCATAGAATTTGAGAATCAAATCTTTTTCCTTTTTTACAAGAAAAACGTAATTCCTATTGAGTTTATGATGCCCAATCGGAATTAAATCCATAAATTCTATTTTTTCTTTTCTCAACACAGTTTCCGCTTCTTTTCTCATCTTATCACCTAACTTTTTATGAACCTTTTTAATGACCTTTTGGTATCTTTTTATGGTATTATATAAATAGAAAAGGAGTCAATAATATGAGTATTGATCAAATAAAATATTTTTATAACATTGCGAAATACAAAAATATTACGAAAGTAGCTAAAGATTTACATATTTCGCAGCCGGCTCTTAGCCAACAAATACAAAAATTCGAAAACATCTTGGGTCACAAACTTTTTGAAAGAAGCAATAAAGGTGCGGAACTTACCGAAATGGGTGAAATCGTATTTAAGCATTCAAAGTCCATCATTGATATCTATTCAAAAATGTTGGAAGAACTTGATCACAAAACCTCAAATATTCAAACCGTTCGAATAGAAGCATGTTGCTCTTTGGATGATTATTTTCTTACACAAATTCTTTGTGATTCCAGTTTAAATACTCAAAGCATTCGTTATAAGCTTTATTCCGAGCAACCGGAAGTTATACTGGAGCATTTAAAAACAGGGGTCTGTGATATCGGTTTCATGTGTGAAAAATTTTTGGATAAGGATTATATGTGCAAAGAGGTAGGTATAATCGAATTTATTCTATTTGCGCATAAGGATTATCCTATTCCTGATGAAATTGAATTAAAATCCTTATCAAATTACACGTTTATCACAATGAATGAAAATTATGAATTCCGGATAAAGCTTTTCCAGAAACTTGACAGCTTAGGATTTGACAGTAGAAAATTAAAAGTTAAGTTGGAGTTAGGCTCCTTTGAATCAGTAAAAAAAGCTGTTAACTCTTCTTTGGGAATTGCGTATCTTCCTGATATTGCTTTTAATGAACAAGATTTTTCTACGCTAAAAATTGTAAAAGTCAAATCCATAAGAATTACCCAGAATTTTAATATAATTTATAAGAAGCTTCCCGTTTATTCCGCCGTTCCGAAGTTTGTTAAGTTCTTTGATGATAAAATGCTAAGTGAATAAACACTTAGCATTTTACTCATACCGGATTCCCCAGTCTTTTATATCGTTTATGATTCGATAATTTGTCAAATCGAAATGTATGGGAGTTATTGATATATAGCCTTTTTCCACAGCCATCACATCCGTATCTCCTTCACTAAACACATTTTTGGGTATTCCGGAATACCAGTAATACAACCTGCCTCTGGGGTCTTTTCTCTCTTGAAAGGACTCGGTATATTCTCTGATTCCCAATTTAGTAATTTTAACACCTTTTATATTATCTTTATGAACATAAGGTATATTGATGTTCAAAAGGGTCTCTCTTTCAAGTTCTTTTATCATCATGTGCCTGCAAACCGTTCGCGATATTCTTTTCGAAGCCTCAAAGTCATCTCCCTTATTAGAGTCAAGAGAAACAGCCACTGACGGGATGCCCAGAAGAATACCTTCTATGGCTCCTGATACCGTACCGGAATAAAGAATATCTGTTCCCATGTTTCCCCCTTGATTGATTCCTGAAAAAAGAATATCAATTTTTTCCGGTATCAACATTGTACTCCCTAATTTTACACAGTCTGCAGGTGTACCTGAAACAGCCCACGCCTTTTCAGTCCCTTTAAAGGATACTTCCTGTACCATTACAGGGTCATGAATGGTAATCCCATGACCACATGCACTTTTCTGACTGTCAGGAGCCACTACAAAAATTTTTCCAAAATCGGATAATGCCTCCACCAGTTCTTTTATACCTTTTGCACGAATGCCGTCATCGTTGGTCACTAATATATTCACAAAAATGCCTCCAAATCTTTTTTGATTTTCTAACTTTTATTATACCAAATAAATTCTCTAATTATATATCAACAAAATACTCAATAACTCAAAGAATTAAAAACCAGACCTGTAATAGCTCCTCTTCAAATACTGAAACCATAAAAGCTGCCGCGGAAATAAAAGGCGCAAATGGAATATAATCTTTTCTCCCTTTCTTCCCGGTTATTAATAAGATAACAGAAATAATTGCAGCGATAAAGAAGGATAAAAAAACGGTCATAAATATTGATCTCAGTCCCATCCATAATCCTAACAAAGCCATTAGTTTAATATCTCCGCCTCCCATAGCCTTTGTTATCAAAGCTATCAACAGAAAAACCCCTCCTCCTGCCAGGAAGCCTGAAAAGTGAATAAATAAACTTTCCTTAAAAAATATTATACGGATTAATGTAAAGAAACTTGCCGCTACAAATCCAAAACAGATTATTTTGTCCGGAATTTCCATAGTTTTTAAATCTATTACCGCAACTGCAATTAATATAAAAACCATAATTCCATATTCAGCTAAATCTATTGAAAATCCAAATCTATAATAAACCAAAATAAATAGTAAACTGTACAAGAATGCAACCAAAGGTTGACGAAAAAACATTTTATGAGAATGGGAATGAACCACAGAATCTTCCTTCTGAAAACAATGAAGGATATATGAATTTAAAGCCGAGCCAAACAAAAAACCTGCTAAAGCAACAAAAACATATGATGCCAGCATAAATGAATACCTCTTTTCAAAATTTTCATAAGTTGATAGGACAATTTTATTATGCCCAATGTTTCACTTTAAGTCAATGTTGCGTGATAATAGAAAATTTTTTATAAAGTGATTTGGCTTGTATTTTTTTTAGCATAATAATAAGATATATTAAATACTTACAATAATTAAGCCAATGAAGGAGGAGAAACATGATATTTGCATTATATTCATATGAGGATAATAATGATATAGGTATTGTCTCTTCAGACAAAACTTATGTAACACCTCTTAGGACTTTATTTGAAAAACAGAAACTCGCCGCACCAAAAGACATAAATGCTTTAATAGAAAGCTATGATACTTTTTTCCCATCTATTGAAAATCCGATTATTGAAAAATGTCCTTCAATCCCTTTAAAAAAGGTCAAGCTCTTAGCACCCATTCCTTATCCAAAAAGAAATATCATTTGCTTGGGAAAAAATTATGCGGATCACATTAAGGAAATTAAAGGATTTACAGCAGATCCTTCCGATATTCCCGAACACCCCATATACTTTACCAAAGCCGGTTACCCTTGTGTAGGGCATAATGATACAATTTTAAGACATGAAAATGCAACTCAAAAAATTGATTATGAAGTAGAGCTTGGAGTAATAATTGGCAAAAATGGTATCAATATTTCTGCTGACGAGGCAGAATCTTATATATTCGGATATACGGTAGGGAATGATATTTCTGCAAGAGATCTTCAGAAACAGCATGTCAACTGGTTTAAAGGCAAAAGCCTGAAAACTCACTGTTCAATAGGTCCATGGATTGTACATAAAAGTCTTATTCCCTTTCCTGTATGTTTAAATATCCAAAGCCGCATAAACGGAAAAATCCGACAAGACTCCAATACAAAAAATCTCATTTTCAATATCCCTTATATTATCAGTGATTTATCCAAAGGAATGGAACTAATTCCCGGCGATATTATTTTAACCGGTACACCATCGGGAGTTGGTTTAGGGTTTAATCCTCCAAAATATTTACAGCCGGGAGATAAAATCGAATGCACCATAGAAAAAATAGGCACCTTAACCAACTATATTGAAAAATAGCTTTTATTAAGAAATCGGTATTCTTATCTAAAACACACAGAAAATAATTAAAAGAATAGATAATAAATGAATTATAAAGTTTATACGCCAAAAATGATAAGGAGATTTTGCAAAGCAAAATCTACCTTATTTATCTTTTTCTCTTGTTTATTATCTTTTGATTTATACTATTTCTTCCATTACTTCCCCAATCGGAGCATTTATAACAAGGTCTGCACTGCTGTCATATTCTGTTTTTGATTTATTAATCAATACCAAATACTTTCCCGAAAAGTAATTTATAAGTCCTGCCGCAGGATAAACCACCAATGAAGTTCCTCCGATAATCAATGTATCGGCATTCTGTACTGCTTTTATAGACTTATTTATGATTTCATCATCTAAAGGCTCCTCATAAAGAACCACATCCGGCTTAATAATTCCTCCGCATTCGTAGCACTTTGTTATACCCTCAGTGTTTAAAATTGTACTTAGATTATAGAATTTACCACATTTCATGCAATAGTTTCTATGTATGGTTCCATGCAATTCAAAAACCTTTTTGCTTCCAGCCGCCTGATGTAATCCATCAATATTTTGAGTAATAATGGCCTCTATCTTACCTTGTTCCTCAAGCTTTGCTAAAGCTATATGGGCTTTATTGGGTTTTGCATCTTTATGAATCAAATTCTTTTTATAGTAATCATAGAATAATTCCGTATGGCTCATGAAAAAGGTTTTACTCAGCATTTCTTCAGGAGAATAATTATAGGTTTTGATTGCATTATATAACCCTTTTTCTGATCTGAAATCAGGTATATTGCTCTCTGTCGAAACACCGGCTCCGCCAAAAAATACGATTCTGTTACTCTCTTCAATTATTTTTTTAAGCTCTTCATACATTCGTTCATCCCCCATTTATATGTATATTATAACATTTCTGCTTCTGTTTTGTAAAATTTTTCATTTTCAGTAAGCACGGGCTTTAAAATATTAATACATGTGATATAATAAGAACATATGTTCTATTAATGTGAGGTGTTTGATTTATGTATCAGTCCTTTGAGAAATTACAGATTCTTGCCAATGCAGCTAAATATGACGTTTCTTGTGCCTCCAGCGGTATGGAAAGGAAAAATATTAAGGGCCTTGGTAATTCAAAAAGTTTTGGGATTTGTCACTCGTGGGCTTCCGATGGACGATGTATTTCGTTACTGAAAATTCTTCTGTCTAATCAATGCGTCTATAATTGTGCATATTGCGTCAACCGATGCAGTGCAGATACACAAAGAGCCAGCTTTGAACCGGAAGAAATTGCGGAGCTAACAATAGAATTTTACAGAAGGAATTATATTGAGGGCCTTTTTTTAAGTTCTGCCGTAGAAGTATGCCCTGACTACACCATGGAAAAAATGCTTAAAGCACTAAAACTACTTAGGCATACTTATACTTTCAACGGTTACATCCATGCAAAAATAATCCCCGGAACAAATGCATCTATAATTGATAAAATTGGATTCCTCGCAGATAGAATCAGCGTCAATATTGAGCTTCCCAGTGAAGACAGTTTGAAGCTTCTTGCTCCTCAGAAGAAGCTGAATGCTATTTTATTCCCTATGTCTCATATAAAGAATAAAATAATGGAGAATAAGGACTTGCGAAAAAATTTCCGTAATATTGAAAAGTTTTCAAGTGCGGGTCAGTCTACTCAGATGATTATTGGCGCTTCAAAAGAGAATGA
>CAZKKX010000024.1:0-15294 GCA_964553505.1 uncultured Eubacteriales bacterium
AAAAAGAAAATTTCCTGGAGGAGGTTCAAAATGAAAGCTACAGGTATTGTAAGACGTATTGATGACTTGGGTCGAGTCGTTATCCCAAAAGAAATAAGAAGGACTCTCAGGATTCGGGAAGGAGATCCTCTTGAAATATTTACTGATAGAGATGGAGAGGTTATTTTGAAGAAATATTCGCCCATTAGCGAACTGAATGAATTTGCTAATGAATATGCGGAATCTGTTTATGATATTTTAGGCAATATTACCATAGTTACAGATACGGATCAAGTAATTGCAGTTGCAGGTGGAGCAAAAAAAAGTTTTGTTGAAAAAAGAATCAGTAAAGATATAGAAAAAAGCATTTTATCGAAATCGGCCCAAGTTATAAACGATAAAGAAAAAGTGCTTCCGGTTATCTCTGAAAATATTGAAGAATATAATTTTGATTCTCAGATTATAGTGCCAATTATTTCTCAGGGTGATACCATCGGATCAATTATATTTCTCTCGAAAGAAGGAGGAAAAACCTTAGGTGATACTGAACTGAAAGTAGCGGAAACCGGTGCAAGCTTTTTAGCTAAGCAAATGGAACAATAATAAATAATCATTTTCAAAATCATTTTAAAAAATCTTTAGGGAAGCCTAAAGATTTTTTAACTATTCATATTACTGCCATTTTTTTTTGATATAATATGAATGTTGATTCTAATATATAATAAATAAAGCAATAAAATATCCTTTAAATAAAATGGAGGACAATATGAGTAGAAAGACATTCTTGCAAGGTGCAATTATTTTAGGCTTTGCCGGTATTATAGTTAAAATTTTAGGTGCATTTTTCAGAATTCCATTGGCTAATATGATTGGTGATGACGGTATGGGTTACTACCAAACGGCGTATCCTATATATGTTTTTCTATTAGTATTATCTACAGCAGGGCTTCCAACAGCAATATCAAAAATTGTATCGGAGAAAAATGCAGTAGGCAACAGATATGGCGCTCATCGGGTATTTAAGATATCATTTATATTAATGTTTACTATTGGTATCGTTACATCTTCTATATTATTCTTTGGTGCAAAATATATTGTTCAATTATTGAAAAATCCAGGTGCTTATTATTCGATGTTGGCAATTGCTCCTGCCCTCCTATTTACGCCTGTAATGGCTGCTTACAGAGGATACTTTCAAGGGTTGCAAGATATGAAGCCAACAGCAATATCTCAGGTGATTGAACAATTTGTCAGAGTGGCAACAGGGTTTTCTCTTGCATTTCTTCTGGCATCCAAAGGGTTGGAGCATGCGCCTGCAGGAGCATCTTTCGGAGCTACTTCAGGAGCTGCCGCAGGGTCTCTCTTGCTTATATGGATATACTTTAAAAGAAGAAAAACCATAAGTCGAGAAATTGTACAGTCAGCACAATTTGTGACAGAAAGTGCCGGGAAAATTCTAAAACGAGTCTTTATTATTGCAATTCCCATAACAATAGGTGCTGCAATTATGCCTATTATGAATATGATAGACCTTGCGATTGTCATGAGAAGGTTACAAGCTGTCGGATTCTCTGCCGAAACGGCAAACGGCCTATATGGTCAGCTTACAGGTATGGCAGGACCCATTATCAATTTTCCTCAAGTGCTTTCAATGGGGATTGCCATGAGTTTGGTTCCGGTCATATCCGATGCCTTTGAAAGAAGGGACTACGGCTTTTTAAGATATAATGTAGAATCAGGAATGAGAATATCAATGCTTATAGGACTCCCCAGCGCCTTTGGCATTATGGTATTATCTGAACAAATCATGCTCCTTTTATATCTTATGCAAAAGGCCAGTGTTATAAGTGTTGCTTCAAGCCTTTCAATTTTGGCTTTCGGTGTCATTTTTTTAACCATGGTTCAAACTCTGACCGGAATTCTTCAAGGACTGGGCAAACCTTCTATACCGGTTATTAATTTATTTATCGGGGGCATGTTTAAAATTACAACGACATATTTTTTGACGGGAATACCATCCGTTAATATTAAAGGAGCGGCTACAGGCACATTGATTGCATATATGACCGCTACAGTTCTTAATTTAATCGCTGTGAGAAAATATACAGGTGCTAAGTTCAATATAAATTTAACGGTTATTCGACCATTAATTGCGGCAATCGTTATGACCGTTGGCGTAATAGGCAGCTATAGTATATTTTCTAATATTACAAGTTCAAATATGGCGACGGTCATATCAGTATTGATAGGTGTATTGATTTACGGATTTGTATTGATTGCAGTTAAGGCACTAACTTATGAAGATTTTGAAATGCTGCCCAAGGGTAAAAAGTTGATGAATATTCTTATTAAACTAAAGATTTTCCCAAAAGCTTAATAGTTTTCTTCAAAAAACAGTATAACCTCAATAAATTAAGTTGAATTGCGGCATGTTATAAAAAAAGCAGAATAAGCCAAGAATTCAAATAAGATTACTAATGGAATAAGGATGTGTTTTAAATTAAAAAGAAAGCAAATAACAAAAAATGTATATCCCATGTAAACAATGATAATAATAAAAATACCGGAAAATGCATGGAGGACTTTGTTGATATTTTAAAACAACTGAGGGGAGAAAATGGATGTCCTTGGGATATAGAGCAGACTCATGAGAGTTTGAAACCTTGTCTTATAGAAGAAGCTTATGAAGTTGTTGATGCTATTGATAAAAAGGACAAGGAATCTCTCAGGGAAGAGTTAGGAGATTTATTACTGCAGGTTATATTTCATGCTAACTTGGCTGAGGAGAAGGGATGGTTTGATCTTAAGGATATCATAGAAAGCGTATCGGAAAAAATGATTTATAGACATCCCCACGTTTTCAGCGATTCAAATGCTAAAAATTTATCCCAAGCGTTGACAACATGGGAAAAAATGAAAAAAAATGAGAAAAAGATATTTTCCTATACACAAACCATGAAGGATATACCCGAGGTGCTTCCCGCATTAATGAGAAGTTACAAGGTTCAAAAAAAAGCTGCGGATGCCGGTTTCGATTGGGACAGCATTGAGGGTGCATTTGAAAAAATAAAGGAAGAGATGGGTGAATTAATGGAAATTTCAAATTGCCAAAATCATAAAAAAAAGAGAGAAGAGGTTGGCGATTTGTTATTCTCAATAGTCAACGCTTCCAGGTTTTTAAATATTGAACCGGAGGACGCTTTAAGAAGTACCATTCGTAAATTCATCAGTCGTTTCTCGTATATAGAGACTTCTGTAAAACGAAGCGGAAAGGAATTAAAAGAAATGAATTTGGATGAAATGGAAACTCTCTGGGAGGAGTCAAAAAATTTTTTTTAGAAAAAATGACAAAAAAGAAGGATTTTCTCAACAAAGAGAGAATAGTTAATAATGATAATTGCCTATTTTTAAAAGGATTCTTAAATATAAGGAGGTTAATTTTGTGAACAAAGCTGAATTAGTTGCTAATGTAGCAGAAAAAACTGGTTTTACCAAGAAAGATGCTGAATCAGCAGTCAATGCATTCATTGCAAGTGTAGAAGGCGCGCTGGTTTCAGGAGACAAAGTACAATTAATAGGTTTTGGTACTTTTGAAGTAAGAGAAAGAAAAGCAAGACAAGGAAGAAATCCGAGAAAACCCGGCGAAGTAATTAAGATTCCTGCATCAAAAGCACCTGTTTTTAAAGCAGGAAAAGCTTTAAAAGATTCTGTAAACAAATAATAGTAAAGAATGAGCAGCCGTAAGGCTGCTTTTCTTTGAGAGGAGTTAACTTTGAGAATAGATAAATTTTTAAAAAATTCAAGATTAATAAAGAGAAGAACCATTGCAAAGGAAGCGTGTGAAAAAGGGCGTGTACTTATTAACGGAAAATCTGCAAAACCGGGGAGCGATATTGCAGAAGGAGACGAGATTACTATTTTATTTGGCGGTTCTCAGCTTCAAGTTCGTGTAAAAGAACTATCGGAACATGTTACAAAGGAATCGGCCGGTGAAATGTACGAAGTTATCGAATAGTAACAATATTCTAATAATCCTTGTCTTTTCCTATTTTTCCTTTCCAAATAGTCCAAATCAAAATCAATACCTGTGAACCCTTTATTCTGCATAATATTCAAAATCTCATTAGAGTATCCCCTTCTTTTATTACATATATTTGCATAAACAATTCCCTCTTTAAAAATAAATTTTGAATTCTAAGTAACCATTTATTCATTAATTGAGTGAGAAGTGTTCATTTGCTTGTATAGAATTGGTCCGGTAGGGATAAAATCAATAAGGATGGTCATAGATGTCAAAAGAAGGCTTTGTGATAGGGAGATAAAGGAGGTGTCCGATATTAAAGTAGGAATTCCCGGCGGACTGTTGTATTATCGGTATGAAACTCTTATTCATACGCTATTAAATGAATTAGATATTGAATGCATTTTCTCTACAGAAACAAACAGGGAAATATTAGATATGGGAATTAATTGTTGTGTTAATGAAGCATGTCTTCCTATGAAAATTTTTCATGGACATGCTTCGAATCTTAAAAATAAATGTGATTTATTATGGATACCCCGAATAATGAGAGGAAACGGGAATGAAGCCATATGCCCCAAATTCTGTGGCCTTCCGGAAATGGTAAAAAGCGGAATCAAGCGTAGAGAAGGTATCATTGACTATCCCCTATACCTTAATTGCAGCAGAGCAATCAGATATTACTTGAAAAAATTGTCAAAAGATTTCGGGTGCAGGGAAGATAAAATTTATAAAGCTTTTAATAAGGCAGCAACTGCTTATGGGCAAGAAGAGAAAGGAATCCGGGATAAAAGATATCCATTTACTATTTTTCTTGGAGGGCATCCTTATAACATATATGATAATTTTGCTAACATGAATCTGATAGATAAGCTTCACAGTTATGGAATCGGTGTTATTACCGAGGAGCAGATATCCAGTCACAGAAAAGAAGAAGAAATAAAACATTTAATGAAAAAGCCTTATTGGCTATTTTATAAAAACAACTATGGAGCAGGAAAATACTTAGTAAAGAATCAGAGAATAAATGGCATTGTTTATATATCATCTTTTTCATGCGGCATTGATTCTATTACCATTGAGCTGCTTAAAAATGATATAGAAGATTTTCCGTTATTAATTTTGAAGGTAGATGAGCATACAGGTGAGGCAGGTATGAATACGAGAATTGAGGCTTTTGCCGATATGTTGGAGAGGAGAAAAGTTCATTGAAAATTACTTTTCCGCATTTAGGAGATGCTCATATTTTAATAAGGCTGCTTTGCAAAGAAATGAATGTGGACTGTATAGTTCCGCCTTTAAATACGTTGGAAACCCTTGAAAGAGGTTCCAGGTTCTCTCCTGAGGAAATATGCTTGCCGTTTAAACTTATGGTTGGAAATATTATGGCAGGAATTGATAATGGCGCAGACACGGTGGTTATGGTTTCCAGTAACGGACCTTGCCGCTTGGGAGAGTATGGAGAATTGCTCAAGTCAGTATTGGATAAAAACGGGTATCAGGCAGACTGGATATTACTGGATACAGTCAGAGACATCGGTATTCGCGAGTTAATAAGAAGAGCCGGTTTTGTATGGGGAGGCAAAAAAAGAAGCAAATTAAAGCTTTTAAAAGCACTTAAGGGTATTTATAAAGTTGTCCATAGTCTGGAAAAAATGGAAAAGGAAATTCACATTCGATGCGGGTATGAAACGGAGAAAGGAAAATTGAAGGATATGCTTTATAAATGTAAAAGAGATATTTGTCGTTGCGATACCATTAAGGAAGCTGTTAAAATAATTGAACAAAGTTCCGGTAAAGTAAAAAGAATTCCCATTGATAGGAGCAGGAACCCCGCCAAGGTTATGCTTACAGGAGAAATATTTTCACTGATTGATCCATTTGGTAATCAATATTTGGAAGATAAACTAATGGATATGGGTGTAAGTTTTTCTAAGAGAATTACCATAGGGTGGTGGATAGATACTACCTTTGTACATTCATTGAAAAGAGCTAAGATGATGAAGCAAAGTAATGGTTTTTTAAATTATTGTATCGGAGGTTATGCCAAGGATACAGTTGAAGAAGTAATTGAGGCGAAAAAGAATCATTATGATGGAGTTATCCAGTTATTGCCGTTGGGATGTATGCCTGAAATTGTAGTGAAATCAATTATACCGGAAATGTCCGATGAATTGGATATAAAAATTCTCACTATTGTATTTGATGAAATGAATGGTGAGGCAGGATATATTACCCGTATTGAAGCTTTTATTGATATGTTGCAAAGGAGGAAACAGCATGTATTATATGGGTATTGATGTGGGTTCCGTAAGTACAAATGTTGTATTATTGGATGAGGGGCTGAAGGTCATTGAAGAAATCTATTTAAAATCAATGGGAAGCCCAATCAAATCTGTCTGTGAAGGACTTGAAAAACTCAAAGATAAATATGACAGCAAGCAAATACACGGAGTAGGAACTACCGGCAGTGGAAGAAATATAGCAGCAGCTGTCATAGGAGCTGACGTTATAAAAAATGAGATTACGACGCACAGCATAGCAGCCAGCCATATTGATGCAGGTGTACAAACCATACTTGAGATAGGTGGGCAGGATTCCAAAGTTATTTTGCTTCGAGATGGTGTAATTTCTGATTTTGCAATGAATACCGTATGTGCTGCCGGAACAGGTTCTTTTTTGGATCGTCAGGCAGAACGTTTAGGAATAGAAATCAGTGAGCTTGGAAGAATGGCATTAAAATCCAGAACAACGGTTCGAATAGCCGGAAGATGTGCAGTTTTCGCAGAAACGGACATCATCCATAAACAACAGTTGGGATATGAGAAAGAAGATTTGATTGCAGGTCTATGTCATGCTCTGGTTAGAAATTATTTTAGTAATTTATGTAAAGGGAAAGAACTGAGGAATAAGATTTTTTTTCAAGGGGGTGTTGCGGCCAACCAAGGAATAAAAAAAGCTTTTGAGGAGCTGCTGGATAAGGAAATCATTATTCCTGAACATTTTAGAGTTATGGGGGCCGTAGGGGCGGCAATTCTGGCAAAAGAATCAGTAAAAAGCAAAAGGGTTCAAACAGTATTCAAAGGATTTAATATATTGAAGGACAGAATCAGTACAGACAGTTTTGAGTGTCATGATTGTCCCAACCATTGTGAAGTGATTAGAATATATTCTAACAATACCATGATTGGCTGCTTTTCAGACAGGTGCGGCAAATACCAGGTCTCAGATGCAAAAAGCAAAACTTGATTGAATTTTCTTACCAAACTCTAACATGCCTCTAAAAACAATTTAATGGTTATGAGATATAATAATATCAAAAGAAATGTTAAAAATCAAAGGGTAACTGAGGAGGTATAATCATGTCTGTAACATTAGACAAAATTGATTTAATTTTAGAAAGAGCAAATGTAACCTATGAGGAAGCAAAAGAGGCTTTGGAGAAGCACAACGGAGATTTGGTAGAAACACTAATTGAGCTTGAAAAAGGTGAAAAAATCAGAAAAGACAAGAAAAAAACGAAAGAAAATGTGAATGAAAAAAGTTCTTCCTTTTTCAACAATCTGGTAGATGAAATCAAAAAAATGCATAAACAAAAATTCAGAATAAGAAAAGACGAAGAGCAGATAATCAATATTCCCTTGACTCTGGCTGTTTTGCTTATTATCATTACGTTTCCGTTTTCTCTTTTTCTTTTGGCAATACTGTTTTTAATCGGCTATAAGATATCAATAACTTCAAAAGGTTCGGAAATTGTTGTTAATGATATGATAAAAAAAGATGCATAAAGAAATCGCCTACACAGGCGATTTCTTTTGCTTTTATAAGAAATAGGCAAAAATATTTGTTGATAGCATTATAATGCATTATAATAGTGGGTAAGAGAAAAGCGAGGGGAAACGGTTGAATAAAAGGATACTTATTGTTGAAGATGATTTAAAATTATTGAGATATCTAGAATTGGAATTAAAACATGAAGGATATGAGATTACTGCAATATCCAACGGAAAAGCCGGACTTGACGAAGCTATGAAAGATGGATTTGCTCTGGTGATATTGGATATCATGCTTCCGGGTATGAATGGTATGGAAGTCTGCCGAAGAATACGTCAAAGCTCAGATGTGCCCATTATTATGCTTACCGCCAGAGGCGATACCATGGATAAAATAGCCGGTCTTGATTTCGGAGCTGATGATTATATTACAAAACCATTTGAAATAGAAGAATTTCTTGCAAGAGTAAGGAGATTTTTCAGAAAGAAGACAGATGAACAACATGAGATTATCAGCGGTCTTTTAAAGATTAATACGGAAAGCCGTTCTTGTCAGTATGAAGATGAAGTAATCAATTTATCGAAAACAGAATATGACCTATGCTTGTATCTTATGCAGAATAGAAATAAGGTTTTGACCAGAGAACAAATTTTAGAATACGTTTGGGGATTCGACTATTACGGAGAAACACGAGTGGTTGATGTTTACATACGTTATCTTCGAGAAAAAATAGATGACCGTTTCGGCAAGCATTATATTCGTACTATTAGAGGTGTGGGATATATTTTTAAGGATAAAGGATGAGATCGTTGAAGAGAAAGGGACATTCCCCCGAAGGCAAACAGAAAATAGTGCAGAGAAAGATTTTATCATTATTCAGATTCAATATTACATTCAAGTTAACATTGGAATTTACTATTACTTTTTTATTCTTTATTATCTTGATCAATATGTTATTCTATATGGGTATAAAGACATGGTTATATATAGGAACAATTGATAATATGAAAAAAGCTTCTGAAGATCTTCTCAACTATATGGATGACAGGGAGGATTACGATAAACTTTTCATCTTTGAAAATCTGGAATATTTTATATATGGGGAACCTGACAGAAATCTTATAGTGACCAATTCGCAAGACGAAATAAATTATGCAGAGCACAAAACTCAAATTCCGTTATACAGTTTTATACAACGCCACAGTCCCCGGTGGTTTTATTATGAAATACCTTCAGACGATATAAACCAATCATCTACTATTATTATCAGGAAAAATGCTTCAAGTATCCATGAAAAAATTGATTTTTTGTGGAGTGTTGCCTTTTTTGTTTCTGTTATTCTACTAATTTTAGTTTGGATGACGTTATTTCGAATATCCACAAAGCATTTGAAACCTATTAAGATTATGACACATAAAGTCAGAGATATTTCTGTAAGAAATTTAAGCACACGACTTGATGTACGTGGAACAAAAGATGAATTAAAAGACTTGGCTGCTACTTTTAATAGTATGATGGATGAGATAGAAAGGGCGTATGAAAATCAAAAACAATTTGTATCTGATGCTTCTCACGAGCTGAGAACACCTATTGCTGTTATCAAAGGATATGCCAGTATGGTTAATCGTTGGGGAAAAGAGGATCCTGCTGTTTTGGAAGAGAGTCTTAAAGCTATTGAGGACGAATCCAGAAATATGCAGAGTCTTGTTGAAAGTCTATTGTTTCTTGCAAGACGGGATAAAGGCACAATGGAAATGGAAAAGGAAGAATTTAGTATTAAGGAATTGATGGAAGAAATTTTAAAAGAAACACAATTGATTGATTCGGGACATACTATAAACGGGACATTCAATTATGATGGTAAAATCATTGCCTGTATGGATAAGCTTAAGCAAGCAATACGGATTTTTATCGATAACAGTATGAAATACACACCTCCCGAAGGAGAGATTAATATTTATCTTAAGGCTTCCGATAAAGAAGTCTATTTGACAATACAAGATAATGGAATTGGAATATCCAAGGAGGATTTACCACATATTTTCGAGAGATTTTACAGGGCAGATCAAGCGAGAACCAGAAATAAAAAGGGTGGTACCGGGCTGGGGCTTGCAATTGCCGGAGTTATTATAGAACAACATGGAGGAGAAATAAACGTAGAAAGTGAAATAGGGATAGGAACAACGGTCACCATTATACTTCCGAAGGACATAGAAAACACCGTATAAAACCGACTCATTAACCACATTTTTTTGTTTCGGAAGGAAAGGTTTTTCAGGAGGGGGAAATATGTCGGAAAAAAATCAATCATTTAAATATTTAGGACTTTTTTTCTGTTATATTGTATTTGTCGTTATATTAAACGGTATTTATTATTATGGGATTAATAGTTGGATAAATAATCAAGAGATAGAAAAACTGGAGGACTACAGCCATATTATTATCAATGAATATGTAAAAAATTCGGAAAAAATGAAAACCGGCTCTTATTTTGCAGAGATAGAGTACTATTTATACGAAAGAGATTCAAAAGAATTTTTAATATCTAATACAGATTTAGAACTGGAATATGCACATCATGAAACCGGTTTCGATAAAAACTTTCTGAGATTCGACAATCCCGAATGGTTTTATTTTGAAAAAGTATTTTCTGATGAACAGCCCATTATATTAGTACTCAGAGAAAATGCTCAACAGGCTCGAGGTGATCTGACACCTATTTTTGCAGTGAGCTTTGTTGTTTCTATTCTTTTTATCCTTTATTTTGGTAGAAAATCCTATATCATTATAAAGAAATTGTATGCACCTTTTGAAAGAATAACAGACAAAATAAAAGAGATAAAACCCGGCAAGCTGGATTATAGATTGAATCACCATGAATTTCAAGGAGAATTGAAAGATTTTATATTGGCTTTTAATAATATGCTGCAGGATATTGAAGAATCAGAGAAGAGAAAAGAACATTTGTTATATGCTTTGCCTGCAAAAATGAATGTTCCTGCTTTGTCCATATTAAGTTTTACCAAAATGTTTGCACAGGAAGGAGAAGAAAATCCTAAAAAGCGCAAAGCTATTTTAGCCATCAGAAAAGAAGCATCTGCTATTCAGAAGTATACGGAAAACTTTATTAATTGCATTATGGATTATAAAGAACCTCTGATTGATGAAATTGAGGAATTCAGGGTGAATAATCTGATAGAAGAAATCATATCTGAAGCAAAACTATATGATGACGTACATTCTTTTTCTGTTTCATGTGAATCTCATATATTTATATCTGCAGACAGAGATCGGCTTAAAGATGCTTTAAGACTGTTTCTTGATAACAGTATAAAAATTTCTCCCAATGAGGAAGAAATTTTCATTGGTGTTACTGAGACGGAGAAAGAGGTTATAATCAATATAAATAATACGGCACCTACCAAAAAAAAGTTTATAAATTTATTTGAAAGGTTTGATGAGGTTCACTACAGACATTCAAATGCAGTTATTGAAGACGTATATTTAGGCTTTTTGATGGCAGGTATGATTATAAAGCAGCATGATGGGAATGTGATGCTTGATACAAAATCCAGAAAAAATGTTGTTACAATTATGCTTCCTAAAGTCATCAAGGAATGAGGGAGTTATCTTTAAGAGACTTAAGGGCTGTTTCGTAACCTATTTCTATCAGTTCTGCCGACTCACGAAAATCAGCAGGGCTGATTTTTTTTGTATCAATATCAATAATAATATCGGCATGGCTCATTTCTCTTTTTGAATTAACGTGTTGGGCCAGCAAGAATGATTTCATGATAAGTTCAGGCGTGGTTTTAGGATTCCATGAACTGAAACCAGGTGTTATGCATATTGCAATAATCAACTCAGCATCCAAATGCTTGAGAGGCGTAACAGGAACATTATCCATAATTCCGCCGTCTATAAGAAGCATATTACCTTGTTCAATGGGTTGGAAGATTCCCGGAATAGCACAAGAAGCACGTATTGCTGTAGGAATATAGCCCTCATGAAATATAATTTCTTTGCCTTCGACGGCATCTACGGCAATAGCGGAAAAAGGAATCTTTAAATTTTCAATGTACGGATCATCCAAGTATTTCTTTAGAAATGTTTCCATAGGCTCTGTAGAGAATATACCTCTTCTGGGTAAAGAAGGCTTTGCAAAAAGTCCCCAGTGTGTTGACAGAGCAATTCTTTTCAATTGAGAAGATGTTATACCGGATGCATAGAGGACACCAACCAAAGCACCGGCGCTGGTACCGCTAATACATGATATAGGAATCTTCAATTCATCAATAGCCTGTAAAACACCTACATGACACATTCCTAAAGTTGCGCCACCTCCTAAAGCGAGTCCTATTTTTTTATTTCTGAGAAAAGGTATTTTTGTAATCATGATAAAAAATCCTCTTTTCTGCTGCTCTTTTTTCTAAATCTTATATAAATAGTAACATATTATTAGTATTCTACATATGATATTTATGATACTCCAACTATTAAAATGATAGGAGAAAAGACTATGAGTGAAGAAATGGAATTACTTTTTGAAGAGTTGGATGAAGAAAAAAAACCCGATAAAAGGGTACGGAAAAATTTTTTAGGGAATATACATATGGAAAGCATTCTGGCCATTCTTTCTTTGTTTTATATAATGGGTGGGAAAAATGGCATCTCAAAGTTTATGGAGGGCTCTGAGGATACTTATGGTCATGTTTCAAAGATGAACCATATTATAAGAGATATTTCTCCTTATTTTGGAGATAATACCCGAACAACACTGACGGGGTTAGAATCTGTATTAAATGTTGTAGAAAACATATATGGAATAAAAAGCGGCGCTTATAAATCCAAGGCACAATCTATGGGAAATATTGAATCATCTAAAAAACATATTAAAGTATTAGAAAAGATTGCCCCTCATTTGGAAGGGGCAGGTAAAGAGAGCGCATATAAAATTCTTGAATTAAACAATAGGATGGAAAGTCTTACAGGGCGTAGTGGAAATTTACTGAAAAATGGTCAAGATATTATAGAAATACTTGATATATTAAATGTAAAACAAGCAAAAGAATTAAAAAGCAATATTACAGCTATCAAAACCGTGGTAAACTTGTTAAGCAGCTAAAAACTTATACTTACACTTACACTTTTACTTCCCACTTAAAGAAGGGCTTCTCGTCTATAAAGCCCTTCTTTTATCTTTCTTCTCTACTCTCTCACTTATCCCGGGTTTATCGCATTTTTTTTAGAAAATCCAATTTAATAAGTTTTTTATACAAAACGAGCAAAATAATAGAATAAGCAATGACAAAAATAGCAGTAGCAGCTACCCTCGGCAAGAGCAGATAAGAATATGGGATACCTGAAATAATCGATACAAAATAAGTATTCATAAATACGGATGTAGGTAACTCCGCAACATAAACAAGTCCCAGCATTTGTACAATACCTATATGATGGTACTTTTCAAGCAGTTTAATCATAAGACCTGCTATGACGCCTGTCAGAGCTGCAGACAAGGTAAAGCCGGGAAAGTAAGGTAGAGGGTTAAACAACAAGGTGCCAATCACATCGCTTACAGCTCCTACCATAGCACCTGCCAAGGGACCGAATAGGATACCGGTCAATAGAATTGGCACGTGGCCTAACCCGGCACGAATGGTATTTGCTCCAAAAAAGGGAACATAAAAAGACAAGAATCTGGTCAGAATAATGCTGGTTGCTACTAAAAGTGCAAGCGCAATAAGTTTGTTTGTTTTCATTTAGAAGACTCCTTTCTCTTAATATAGATTATCCCTACTAACACTAAAGAGAAAGGTCGGACTCTTCAATGCAGCAGCGGATGCAGTATTATACCGCGGACTTAGTCCTTCGTTTAAAGGCGACATCCCATCCTTTAACACTTAACGCATAATACTTACTCTACTGATTTATATCATATTAATTTTTCTTGGAAATGTAAAGTGGAATTATTCTCATTATCTCTATAGTATATTTTCTATCGAAATTAATTCATCTTTATGTAATGACAAAAGGTGTTCTTTGATATAAGATAATTCACTAAGGGCCAAAACCGGGTTTTTGTAGTTCAGAAAGACTCCAAGTTTTGCATTCGAATAATTAATTTCTGTCAAAGAGGCCTGATCAATAAATAAATTATACATACTTTGATGCTGATTCCATATTTTTTTCATAATAAAAAATTGATTTTCTGCCTCTTTCCAATTGTCATTGGTAATAGCAAGCTGGAGATCATTATCTATAATATCAATCATTTCATTTATGGATTGGTCCATATAGCTCAAAGACCAGAACCACAAAGCAATGATAAATAGAAGAATACATAGAGATATGATTAAAGCTTTCATTTCTTTATTTCTCCTTTACTTTTGCTTTCTGTGAAAATGAAGATGATCATCTTCGTCCATATAACAAAAAAGGATATCCTTATAATCATGAATGTCAATGGATATCAGCTTTTCCTTTAACCAGTTTTCTGTCAGGTTTAATTCCTTAAGGCTGTCCTTATAAAGTACACCGTCTATAATAAGGGGAAGAGACATATGCTGTATAGGAGATGAGATAAAAAGGTCTTTTTTTGTTAGGGGTCTGGATTCTGCTTTGGGGATAACATTTAATTCTCCATTAGTTTCTAAAATAGCATATTCTACATCATCAAGAGATGTAATGTTATTAGATCTCAGTTCTTCCAATAAATCATTAATATTAATTCTCAGATTTTTCATTTCTTTTTCAACAATATTTCCCTTGTTGATTAATATGCTTGGTTTTCCACAGAATAATACCCGACCTTTTTCACTTTTCAGTGAAATGTATGAAATCAGGACCTGAATAAAAAGAAGACCTGCTAAGGCTGTAATGCCATTCATTAACGACACATTTGTGTTTTCCATAGGAAGAGCCGCAAGCTCTGCAATCATTAATATAACTACCAATTGGAAAGGTTCCATCTCTGCAAGTTCAGCTTTACCCATAAGGCGAATAATGAATAGAACAACCAAGTATAAAATAATGGTTCTTATGAGAATAATAATCATTTTTTACCTCTTCTTATAAGTTTTCATTGTATATGCCATAATCATTATCAACTAAAAAGTAATATAACCTTCAGGATAATTTTTATTCAATGTATAATTCCTGAAATAAATTTATAATTATATAAAAAAATGAAGCTCTATTTTTGCTTTTGGGAAGAGAAAAATTATTTTTAATGCCGTAGGTCTTATCATGTAAAAAAACTTATAAAGAGGCATGGTACAAATGAGTTGGATTCGGCAAATAAATCATGATAAAGGAAGGTCTAAAGAAAAAACCTTTATTCCAACAAGTTGGAATAAAGATTGAATAATGGCTTAAAGTGTTGATATTTAAGTTATTAAAAATTATATCCATAATGGTTTGCGATGATGATTAAGCTATCAAAAGAAACACCCATCAATAAACAATATTTTATAATTTGATCAAGAGTATGTTGAGAATTTTCGATAGTATATCCATAT
>CAZKKX010000024.1:15304-17088 GCA_964553505.1 uncultured Eubacteriales bacterium
ATTCTTGATTCATTTCAGTCATATATAAATCAAATTGAAAAAAATAACTTAAATGAATCAAGAATTTTTTTCGAGGAATTGCTTTATTGTTTTCATTCAAAAAATTATAAAAGCTTTGATGAGGAAAACCGTAACGTTTTAATTTAATGGCTATGTTCAGATTTGGGTCTGATTCAAATATAAAATCCTTCCTCTTATACTTATCTGCATCCTCAAATTTATCTAAAACAATTTCTTTATTTCTCAATACAAAATCAGTGAAGCTTAGAGAGCGTCGTATGAAGTTATTAAAATCGAATCTACCTTTTTGACTCACATTTTTTTTAACTAATTTAGATATAATTTTAGCATTAAAACGGATATGATCTTCAAAAGCTATGCGAATACTAATGTTTTTAATTTTTTCATTCACAAAGCTTTCTATCATTTCTTCAGTCATATCACGACGGAAATGATAAAATTTTGTTTTTACCTTATTAATACTTATAACATCTTGAATTTTTTCCTGACGATCATAATCCGGCTTGTGCTCGAGATAAAATTTATACCAGTCGGTAAAAAATTCAGGTTCATCTTGAACTTTCAGATTCAACTTATTTAGCCATGCCCAGACTTTAAAAAAATCTGTTTCAAAAACGTGTTTAGTACTCAGTAAGTCCATGAAATCACCATCCATAAATAACTATACCATAAATTCCAACTTCATGGAATGAATATTTTTCTCGATTTTTATAAGAGAAGTGAAATAATTTATCGATTCGTGCTATAATGAAAGAAAAAATCCTTGTTCATACTCTATGAAAGGGGGAAATAACATGATCAAAAACTATATGGAAAGTGTAGTGGACAGATTGTTACCTGTTTTATTGAGCGATTATAAAGATATTTGTACATGTGACAGATGTAAGGATGATATTCGTGCCATAGCTTTAAATGGATTAAAGCCTTTATATATAGCAACAGATAAAGGCGAAATATATTCCAAAATTAATGAACTTGAAACTCAATTCCGTACAGATGCAATAAAAGAATTGACGAGAGCGTTGGAGATTGTTTCAAAAAATCCTAAACATGATAAATAGAATAATCATCAAGCAAAGAGAGGAACTGCCTCTCTTTCTTTATTTTGCAGTTAATAAAGCGAGACCCATCAGAGCAAGACGAATAACTTCGCCTTGCCGGCTTTGAATTTAGTAGTTCTTGTTCGACACCTATAAAGGCGGGAGTCTTAGAGCTTTTTAATGAAATAAAGCTTTAAAACTAATCTTTACATCCGATACTATTTAATATAAACTAATTATAAAAAAAGACATTTTTTGTCGATTAATGGTCGATTAATGAATGTATGGGAATTGTTTGGAGAAATTAGAGCAGAAATGCGAAAAAAGGGTAAGATTTAAATATTTCTATATAGATGATAGGTTGGGTTAGTGCAAATAAATTTAGTTATTAACGATAGGAGGATACTATGGCAAATAAAGAAAGAGATCCTATGATTGACATGTTTGTTCATGAAACCTTCCAGTTGATTGAACAGCTTGAAAAAGTGATTATTGAAAGTGAAAAAAGCAAAGAGATGGAGACAGCCATTAATGAAATCTTTCGAATCATGCATACCATTAAAGGAAACTCTATGATGATGAAGTATGATAACATTGCTGAGCTGGCACATGTTACAGAAGATTTATTTGACTATCTTAGGACGAAACTGCCGGAGAATATGAATTATTCAAATATAACCAATGTTGTATTGGATTGTGTAGATTTCTTCAAAGAAGAAGTGA
>CAZKKX010000024.1:17098-23652 GCA_964553505.1 uncultured Eubacteriales bacterium
AACCTTCCATAGAAAAGGCAGAAGATTTAACCCAAATCATTATTGATTTGTTAGAATCATTCAAATTTGTTGGGGGTGCTGCTTCAGAGGAAAAGGAACCTTTAGAAACAGTTTCTGAAGAAAATAAGGAAGTTCTCAAAGAAACAGATTATAATAACCTTTTTTATGTAAAGGTTATTTTCGAAGATGAGTGCCAGATGGAAAATATACGATCCTTCAGCATTGTACATAATATGGATGAGTTCGGATGTGAGACTTATCATTATCCTGAAGATTTGGAAGATGTAAATGATGGATTAAACATCATTAAAAACCAAGGCTTTCAGATGGTATTAAATTGTTCTCAGAGTAAAAAAGAATTAGAATACTACTTTGAAAGAGTGGCATTTCTTAAGTGCCTTGAGATTAAAGAAATTTCCGTTCAGGAGTTTGAAAGCATTAAATCCGACTTTAATAAATATGAATGCGAGAGAGACGAGAGTGCCGTAGGTATTGATGTGCCAGACGGTAATTTAGAATTACCAGAAGAGAAACCGGATATTGAAAAAGATAAAGAAAAAATAAATAATGAAAACGAGAAGAATACAAAGAATGAGAATAAGAAAACAATTGTCGAGCATTCTCAGGCAAAACAGCAGAAGTACATAAATGTTAATGTAGAAAAACTGGACTTGTTGATGAACTTAGTAGGGGAATTAGTGGTTTCGGAAGCCATGGTAACACAGAATCCGGAACTTAAAAGTCTTAATATTCAGAGTATAGAAAAATCAGCTGCTCAAATGAGAAAAATTATCAACGAGGTTCAGGATATAGTTATGGAAATACGAATGGTTCCACTTGCCATGACTTTTCAGAGAATGAACAGAATAGTCAGGGATATGAGTGTAAAAACCAATAAGGAAGTAGACTTGGTACTCTTAGGGCAGGAAACAGAAGTTGACAAGAATATTATAGAACATATTTCAGATCCATTAATGCACCTTATTCGAAATGCAATTGACCATGGAATTGAAACAACAGAAGAAAGAAAGCAGGCGGGGAAACCAGAAAAAGGCACAGTTACCCTTGAAGCAAAGAATTCAGGAGGAGATGTCTGGATTATTGTAAGGGACGACGGAAAAGGATTAGAAAAGGAAAAAATCTTGCAGAAAGCCGATAAAAAGGGTCTGCTCAAGAAGCCTATGGAGGAGTATTCTGACAAAGAGGCTTTCAGCCTAATTTTTGAAGCAGGACTTTCAACAAAAGAGGCAGTGACCAATTTTTCTGGCAGAGGTGTAGGGATGGACGCCGTTGTAAAAGAGCTTGAGAAAATAGGCGGCATTGCTGTGGTTGAGAGTGAAATTGGCAAAGGAACGTATGTAACTCTGAGGATTCCCCTGACTTTAGCCATTATTAATGGTATGGTTATGAATGTGGGAGAGAATAAGTTCACGCTGCCCATTACTTCTATCCGTGAATCCTTTAAAGCAAAGAAGAAAGATATTATTACAGATACAGACGGAAATGAAATGATTCTGGTTCGAGGAGAATGTTATTCCGTCATTCGCATTCATGAGCGATATGCGCTTGAAACAGAGATAGATAATCTGGAAGAAGGCATAATGGTTATGCTTGAGAATGAAGATTCTAAAATATGCCTTTTCGTAGATCAACTTATAGGAGAACACCAAGTAGTTGTAAAAAGCTTTTCAAAATATATTCAAAAAATTCAGGGGATTTCAGGTTGTGCACATTTGGGTGACGGAGGTATTTGTTTGATTCTTGACCCCTCGGGACTTATTGCATGATAATTATAACTACTAAATTTCCGACAAGAAGGGAAGGAGAACAATGAAAGAAAAAGAAATTATTCCGATAAATTCATATAATGAAGACCAAGAAGAGATTATAGATGAAGATACACAAAAAAACCTGACTTTTACTATTGGAGATGAGACTTATGGCATTCAGATTGAAAATATTACACAGATTATTGGAATCCAACATATTACTTTTATTCCCCATCAGCCGCCCTATGTAAAAGGGGTAATAAATTTAAGAGGGCAGATTATTCCTGTAATGGAGATCAGAACAAAGTTTGACAAGCCTGTTATTGAATATGACGACAGAACATGTATTATTGTAGTGAATAAAGAAGACGTTTATGTTGGACTTATTGTAGATAGAGTGTCGGAAGTGTTGAATATTAAGGAAAGAGAAATTGCGGATGCACCCAGTTTCAATAACGCAGTGAAGGTGAAATACATCAACGGTATTGCTCATGTGAATGATAATGTGATTATTTTACTTGATATTGACAGATTACTTGAAAATGAATAGTACAAGGTGAAGAAATGAATATAACAGAACAAGAATTTTTAAAATTTTCGAGCTATATCCGAACCAATTTTGGTATTTCTCTATCACATAAAAAAATATCGTTTCTTACAAGCCGTTTAGGTAGGCTTTTGGAGAAAAGCAACTTTAAGAATTTTTCCGAATATTACAGTTTCGTAACCGAAGATGCAAGCGGTGAAGCTATAATTGAAATGATCAACAAGATTACAACCAATTATACATATTTCTATAGAGAAGAAAAGCATTTTGATTTTTTGAAGAGAGAGGTACTTCCTTATATAAAAGAAAAAGAGAAGGATTTAAGGGATTTAAGGATATGGAGCGCCGGATGTTCTTCAGGAGAAGAACCCTATGCACTTCAAATGATTATTAGAGATTTTTTCGGAGATCAAAATCGACAGTGGGATACCAGTTTGTTAGCAACAGATATTTCTACCAAGTCTTTGATTAAAGCTAAAAATGCTGTTTATCCAAAAGAATCTATAGAAAAAATTCCAGACTTATGGAAAAAAAAGTATTTTAAGAAATATGATGAAGACCATGTTGCTGTGACAGAAGACATTAAAAGAGATGTATTGCTAAAGCGTTTTAATCTAATGAATGAATTTCCTTTCAAGAGAAAATTTCATGTTATATTTTGCCGAAACGTAATGATTTATTTTGATAATCAGACAAAAAATGAGCTGGTCAATAAATTCTATAAATTTACAGAACCTGGTGGATATTTGTTTATCGGTCATTCGGAAAGTATTGACAGGAATAGTTCCCAGTATAAATATTTACAGCCTGCAATTTATAGAAAGGAATAGAACGTATGGAGAAAAGGACTATAAAAGTGCTTGTCGTAGATGATTCTTTGGTTTTTAGAGAGACTTTTGCAAGAAAGCTTTCGGAAGATCCGTATATAGAGATAATTGGAAAAGCAGGAGATGTTTATGAAGCAAGAGATATGATTATAAATTTTCAGCCGGATGTTGTTACGTTAGATGTTGAAATGCCCAAAATGAATGGTATTGATTTTTTAAAACGACTGATGCCCCAATATCCATTGCCGGTGATTGTAGTTAGCGCCGTTAGTGAGAAAGTCTTTGATGCATTAAATGCCGGAGCTGTGGATTATGTGACGAAGCCGGGACTGAACACGAAACTTGATAGCTTTATAAATGATTTAATTATAAAGATTAAAATTGCAGCCACTGCGAAAGTTGGAAACAACAGGAGAATCATCAAAAAGTCCGGCACAGTAGCAAAAAGTGCCCGGAGCTTCAGGGACAGTGTTATTGCCATTGGAGCATCTACCGGAGGAACCAATGCCCTTTATGACATTATTAAAGTTCTTCCGAAGCATATTCCGGGTATTGTTATAGTGCAGCATATGCCGCCGGTTTTCACAAAGCTGTATGCAGAAAGACTTGATAGCAATTCAAATCTTGAAGTCAAGGAAGCTGAAAATGGAGATGAGATACTTCCTGGACGTGTAATTATTGCACCTGGGGGTTTTCATATGAGTGTTAGAAAAACTAATTCAGGATTATTTATTGAAACAGAGAAAGGAACGGAGTTTAATAAGGTCAACGGACACTGTCCTTCGGTCGACGTGCTTTTCCACTCTGTTGCCCAACAATTAGGGAAAAATGCGATAGGAGTTATACTTACAGGAATGGGAAGGGATGGAGCCGATGGATTGCTTAACATGAGAAAAGCAGGCGCACGAACGTTTGGACAGAATGAAGAATCAAGTATTGTTTATGGAATGCCGAAAGTGGCTTTTGAAATAGGCGCAGTTGAAAAACAATATTCATTGCAGCAATTGCCGGAAGTCATTTTAGAAACAATCAATGAAAATGATTAAAATGATGTATATTATAGTTTAACAAAATACTTGTGCAATAAACTTAAGGAGGTTCATTATGTCGAAGAAAGCAATGATAGTGGATGATGCAGTTTTTATGAGGATGATGGTCAAAGATATTTTGGAGAAAAATGGATTTGAAGTTGTGGCAGAAGCAGAAAACGGAATAGTTGCGATAGAACAATATAAAGCAACGATACCTGATATTGTGACTATGGATATCACCATGCCCGAAATGAATGGCATTGAAGCACTTAAGGAAATCCGAAATCATGATCCGGATGCAAAGATTATCATGTGTAGTGCTATGGGTCAGCAAGCTATGGTTATGGATGCAATCAAGTCAGGTGCGGTTGACTTTATTGTAAAACCATTTAATGCGGAAAGGGTAATGGAAGCTATAGGAAAAGCATTGGGTTTATAAATTGCAAAATCCTTATAATGGGGTGATTGAATGAAGAATGTTCTTTCTCAGGACGAAATAGATTCGCTGATAAACGCTTTATCAGACGGTGAATTGGATGCAATCGAACTGGAACAGGAGCAGAATCGTCAAAATGTAAAAGTCTATGATTTCAGCAAACCAAATAAATTAGCGAAGGATCAGATTCAGACGCTTAGAGGAATCCATGAAAATTATGCTCGCATCGTATCGAATATATTATCCAATCAGGTCAGAAACAATGTAAAACTAACCATAGTATCTATAGAACAAGTTACCTTTGGAGAATTTATAAGATCTATTCCTAATCCGACTGTTATGGGTATATTTACCTGCGAGCCTTTGAATGGAATTAATATACTGGAGCTTAATCCCCAATTTTGTTTTAATATGATTGATCTATACTTTGGCGGTGATATGGTACATCGATATGATGCCCGTGAGTTTACTGACATTGAAATGATGATGACAAAGGAAATGCTCAAAGGAATGATCGAGAACTTAAAAACCGTATGGGCAGATGTGATTGAATTATCACCTTCACTTGAGGCAGTTGAAACAAATCCTTTGTTGCAGCAGACACTTCCTCATAATGAAACGGTTGTTTTGATGACGTTTAAAGTACAAGTTATCGAGGAAGACTCTTTTGTGAATATGTGTATCCCTTATAGAACCATTGAAAGAATAGCTTATGAACTTCATGCGAAGAATTATGACATTATGAAAACAAAAAACCCATCCTTTGAATATAAAGAAGATATTGAACAGGTTTTAAATAGGACAAGAGTAGATACCAGTGTTCTTTTGGGAAAAACAGATATAACGGTAAGTGATTTTGTCGAACTGGATGTGGGAGATATAGTAGAGTTGGATTTGAAATTGAACCAGCCTATGAAATTATTAATAGAAAACAAACAAAAATTTTACGTGCAACCTGGTTTATATGACAGCAAGCTCGCTATTCAGGTTGTAGGTGACATTGGAAAGGATGCAGAAGAAAATGAGTGATAAATTTTTATCTCAGGAAGAGATAGATTCTTTGTTACAAAAAAACGAAAGCATCAATGGAGAAGCAACAAATCAGTTGTCGGATTCAGAGAAAGATATTTTAGGAGAAGTCGGTAATATTTCCATGTCTACATCTGCAACAACATTATCTACACTTCTGAATCATCAAGTAAATATTACAACACCAAGAGTTGAAGTGACAACTTTTAATGAAATCATAAATTCATCTAAAGTTCCTTATGTCATTCTGCAGGTTCAGTTTGATGATGGTCTTCACGGTACGAATGTGCTTATGATGTCAATAAAAGATGCCTCTATTATTGCGAGCCTCATGATGGGGAAAGACGGATCGGAATACAATGAAGAAACACTTTCTGAAATGGAATTAAGTGCAGTATCCGAAGCTATGAACCAGATGATTGGGTCTGCTTCTACTGCCGTATCTACTATGCTTAGTAAGAGAATCGATATTGATCCGCCGTCGGTTCAGGTGGCGGACTTATCTAATCAAGTAGAAATAAAAGGAATTCCCGGAGAAGCAAATGTTGCCTGTATTGTATTTAAAATGACAATTGAAGGATTAATAGATAGTGAGATAATGCAGTTATATGCACTGGAAACTGCAAAACAAATCTCTCAGACAATGCTGGGTACTATTTCGCCGGAAAATGAACCTGTTTCTCAGGATGAAAGCAAACTTCAAAACGAAAAAGAAAAACAAGTGGAAAAAGTAGAACCTCCAAAACAGGAAGCCAAAGAGCAACCGGAAAAGAAAGAAGTTAAAATTCAAAAACCCGAATTTGTTCCCCTTAAAGAAATAAACCAAAATACACAAACAAGAAATATCGACTTAATACTGGATGTGCCATTGGAATTGAGTGTTGTATTAGGGCGAGCTCAAAAATCTATAAAAGA
>CAZKKX010000025.1:0-23323 GCA_964553505.1 uncultured Eubacteriales bacterium
TTTCATAGTAAAAATTTTAATTGATTTTCAGGGGAGGGAAGTGGGATGACTGTTACCGTTCGCGATTGTTTGGAACTTCCTATTTTTCAGGAAGTAGAGGTTGTAGGCGGCGTATCAGGGTTAAATCATGTTGTAAAAGCTGTTTCAGTCATAGAAACAACAGATTTGAATGAAATGCTGGCGGATCTTATGCAAGGAAATGAAATAGTGATTACTGCATTGTTTAATGCCCGGGATGATGTTTCAAAACAATGTAACGTCATAAGGATGCTCAAGCGTGGGAAAGAAGCTGCTATAGTTTTGTTTTATGTTGGTCTTATTGTTCCGAAAATTCATAAAGAACTTATTGATACAGCCAACGAAGTGGGATTACCATTGATTTGTATGCCTCAGATGCGAAGTGACCTGAGCTATGCAGATACAATCAGTGCAATAATGGAGCTTATTATTCAAGACAGAATGTATGCCACTCAGTTTATAAATGAGATTATTTCTGAGTTTTCCCGGGTACGAATGGTTGAACAGCAGAATCTGCAACATGTTTTGAACTTAATGGCAAAAAAACTTGAGTGTGGGTTAGCCATATTCGATCAGAATCTGGATATGCTCTTAATATCCAATGTACCGGAGCAAATTTATTTAGCTATTAACGAAAAATTAAAGGCTTCCATCCGGGAGGATTCGTATATTTTACATCGGTATGGCAAAATAAACATCGATTACAATGATCGGAATATCACAGTGCATACCAGACCTACTCAGATTGAAAGAAACAAGCAGATGTATCTTTTTATCATTGATCAAAAAAATAAATTCAATAGTATTACTATTGGACAAATAAATGAAACCATTAAGCTTTGTGCAAGCATTTGGAGGTATAATCCAATTGAAGAAGTCGAGTCAAGCTTGGTTGAGGCTATTTTATTTAAAGACAATATGATGATTAATCTGCTGTCTAATAAATTAAAAATAGATATGGCGGTATATGGATTGGCAGTATTGGAGCCATGTCTTAGATCAGTGACTCCTACAGACAGAAACAAGACTCTTGAAACCCTCAAACTCCATTTGAGGAATTGCCCATTAAGAACATTGACATTTGATAATTCTGACAACATTGTTATTATTTTAATGAAACCTTCAAAATATAATAATGACGAGATTTCGAAGGCGATGGCTGTCTTGCAGGGAAAAATAGAAGACATTTGTTATCCTTCTATGGTTTCCATATGGTCTCTCAATCTGTCCGGGCATGAGCAGGTAAGTAATGAATATAAAAAAATAATAAAGGCTAGCCAGGCTGCTCAAAAGATATATCCGCATAAGAGAAATCTGTCAAAGCATGAGATCACATTTGCGGCACACTGTCTTACACTACTTGAATTGTCAGATGAAGAAAAAAAGCTGATAAAATTACTGGAGCCGTTAAATGAATATGATTCTGTACATTCCGGTATGATGCTTGAGACTTTGGCTACCTTTCTGTTGGATGCTGATTTGAATTTGAATAAAGCTGCTGAAATCATGTACTTGCATCCCAATTCCGTTAAATACCGGATCAAAAAAATTGAAGCGATTTTAGGCGGCGAGATGACCTGTGAACCATTTACCCTGATGCTCTCCATTGCATTGGCAACATACAGGGTATTACAGGACTCCTGATCTAAAAATATGATACTTTCTAAGAGACCCATCATAATATGTTGATGGGTTTTTGTTTTTTTGAACAATAATCCATTCTTTTTTTATCTTTTTGGACAATTCTAATATCTTTAACATGATGCTATCATGATTTTAATTTAAATATTTTGTCATATCTTTATAAATTTTTATTCAAAATTTTCTTCAAGAATCATTTCTATCAACTGACCTTTTAAGTTTTTTCTGATAATTATGTTGATTTTAGGGAGGCACAAATAAATAGAAAGGAGAGAATATATTTTACAAGTGCCTGCTGAAAATATAAAGGAGGAGATTATAATGTCAAGAGTTTTAACCAAAAACGAAATTACAAATGTTCTTAATGGTGCAACTTTACTTGGAGGTGGAGGAGGAGGATCTTTAAGTGACGGTATAAAGATGCTCGATAAACTTCCGGATACGGTAACACTCAACTTGATTGAGCCTAAGGAAATGGATCCTGATAAGTATATTGGAATCACAGCAGGGATGGGTGCTCCGTCGATGATCGAAAAAATTGATTTTACACCTTATGCCGTAAATTCATTCAATGCTTTAAAAAAGTTAGCAAGCGAAATGGATCCACCAAGAACGATTACTTATTGCATGGCACTGGAGTGCGGCGGGTTTAACACATTCGTACCAATGCTCAATGCCATCAGCCTAAATCTTCCTTATGTAGATGCTGACGGCTCAGGTCGTGCGGTACCGACACTTCCCACGCTGTTATTAAATGTCAACGGGTGTGATACTTCTCCGTTAGGTATGGCAAATGGGAATAACGATACTGTTTATATTATGACACAGGATTCTAAAAATGCAGCTCTGTGTGAAGACCTTGGAAGAAATGTCTGCGTTGCCTTTGGTAGTGTATCAGGTATTGCCGGGTGGATGGTCAAACAGGATGAAGTTTTGGGTAAATTGGTGCCTTATGCTGTAACGCAGCTTGAAACCATTGGAAGTATCATAAGAAATACTTATCCGTATTGGGATATTTTCAGTGCATTAAAGGCTAAAGGCGTAGAATTGAAAGCATTAGGGAGAGGAAAAATCATCCTTAAAAAAATTGAAGAAAAAGGCGGGTTTGATTTAGGAACAACCGAAATATTTGACCCGAGTACAGGGTATACCTGGACAATCAATTTCCAAAATGAGAACCTTATTATTTATTATACGCAGCCTGGACATCAAGAAAAAATACCGTATATGACTGCGCCGGATATTATTTGTATGTATGATTTAAATACAGGAACACCTTTAACAAATGCAGATACTGAAGAAGGAATGGAAGTTGCATTTGGTGTTATGCCCGTTGCGAAACAGTGGTGGAACGGCGGTGTCGATTATGCATACAGCTTCTGGAAGCAGTATATTCAAATGTTTGGCTATACGGGTCCATGTTTGACCTATTCAAATTTAAAGGAACTGGATATAAAAGAAGCAGTTGCAGATGCATGAAAACCATCATTAAAAACAGCTATTCTAAAAGGAGGATAGATCTATGTCGGAAAGAACCGGTGCCATAGAGAAAAAGGCTCTTGAGCCTGTAACCAAAGATGAGCGGCAGCACTGGACGGGTATTGCTTTTATCTGGATAGGAACGATGATTTGTATTCCAATGCTTATGGTAGGTGCCATGATTGTTTCAGGGCTTACGCTGGGTTCCACAATTGCAGTAGCGGCTATTGGCTTTGCAATTTGTTGTATTATAATGTGCCTCACAGGTATGGTAGGAACAGACTTAGGTTACCCGGTGGTTATGTGTGCAAGCAAATCTTTTGGCGACAGCGGCGCACGAATAATCGTATCACTGGTGGTTGCAATAGCACAGTTTGGATGGTTTGGTGTTCAGACAGCCACATGCGGTCTGGCATTTTGCGAACTGATGGCAATGGCTTTTAATATAGCCGTACCCTTCTGGTTAAGCGCTTTGATTTGGGGGATCGTCATGCTGACTACGGCCGTATTTGGCTTTAGATTCATGAAGATACTCAACTATATTGCAGTGCCTACCTTGCTATTGCTTTGTATATATGGTGTTGTAAATGCCATAAATACTTTTGGGATGAGTACACTTACCGGTTATCAGCCTCCTCAGATGATGCCGGTGCTCAGTGCCATATCCATAATGATAGGGCTTTTTGCAGTAGGAACTGTTATAAGTTCGGACTATACACGTTATTCTAAATCACGCGCAGATACGATCAAATCTTGTGTCCTCGGTGTGCTGCCTGCTGCTATTGCTATGATCACAGCTGGGGCAATAATGAGTTTAGTAGCAGGGGAATATGATATTACAAAAGTATTTGCCAGCACAGGACATCCCATGATCAGTATGCTGGTACTTATACTTGCTACATGGACCACTAATACCGGGAATGCCTATACGGCGGGTCTGGCTGTTATGAGATTATTCAGCATAAAAGATTCTCGCCGCCCTGTTGTGACAGCTATTTGCGGATTCCTGGGGACAATTCTTGCAATGATAGGTGTTATGACTTATTTTTCCGAATTCCTTAATTTACTGGCTGCTGCTATCCCGCCAATTGCCGGTGTATTGATTGCAGATTATTGGCTGGTTGGCAGAGGTAAAAAAGAAAAATGGCATATTATATCTGGTTTTAACTGGTGCGGAGTGGCTTCCTGGATAGGAGGCACTTTAATTGCTTTATTTGCCAGCTTTTTCAGCCAGGCATTGGATAGTATACTTACGGCAATTGTACTTTATCTATTGCTAAATATGGTTTTTGGTAAAAAGAATATTACAGATATGGAAACACAGGAATAAAAATCAAAATATTCTCAAAGAAGGGAGACGGAAAATGAAAACGAATCCTAAGATTGTTGAAGCTGCCAAAAATTTGATTGCTAATTGTTTGGGCACAAAATCAGATGAGAAGCTGCTTATTGTTACAGATGATCAAAAAATTGAAATCGGCTATGCATTTGCAAAGGCCGGCCGGGATTTGGGACTTGATACGGTCCTTGTTGAGAGCCATGCTCAGGCGAAAGGTGAGCCTCCTGAGATCGTGGCTAAGGCAATGGCCGAGGCAGATGTCGAGTTTTTGCTGACGACAATGTCCTATTCCCATACTGCAGCTCGGGGCAAAGCCAATGAAAATGGTGCAAGAGTTGCATCCATGCCCATTATGACAGAGGAAATTGCTGAAAAATATTTAGACACAGACTATAAATATATCAAAGAAATATCCGTCAAACTGGCAGAAATCATGAAAGGGTCCGACAATGTCCGGGTTGAAACAGATATGGGCACCGATATCAGTTTTAGTATTATCGGAAGAGAATGCTATGCAGATACAGGGGACTTGACAGAAAAGGGATGTATTGGTAATTTGCCTGCCGGTGAAGCGTATGTTGCACCATTGGAAAATACCGGTACGGGAACTTTAGTCATTGATGGGGTTATTGCCTATCTGGGACAGGTAAAAGATCCGGTAACACTTAAAGTTAAAAATGGTCGGATAATAGATATATTAGGAGGAGAATCAGCTAAAGATTTAAAAGAATTCCTCAAAGATAAAGACGACGAAGCTTGGGGGATTGCAGAATTCGGAATTGGAACCAATCCGGAAGCCGAATTGATTGGTAATCCATTGGTGGATGAAAAGGTATGGGGGACTATACACATTGCTTTTGGAACTAATAAATTCATGGGCGGTAAAAGAGCCTCCAACACCCATTATGATTGTATCATTCGAAAGCCCACGGTATATCTGGACGGTAAAATGATTTTAGACAAAGGGAAACATGTCTACTGACTCATTAAACAAAAAAGAGTTTTGCATTATATGAAATGCAGGGCTCTTTTTTTGTTAAAATACTAGTCAGACAAAGATATACTTACACTTGCTTGGTTTAACTGTAAAGGATAGAAGCCGGTGTTTCTTGTCATCGCGAGCACAGCGCGGCGATCTCTTATTTATAGAAAATAGAAGATTTCATTTACAGAATAACAAGGGTAGAAAGATAAACATGAAAATTGAAGATTGATTTAAACTGAAAACCAAAAGAAAAATATGTGGGGGAGAATGATGGTTGTATAAAATCTAAACACTCTATGTTAATGTATTGTCAATTGTATAAAATATATACATAAGAGTTTGATTTTTAATAATAATCTTGTCGTCTGTATGATATTTAGACAACACCGCTAATAATTATGAAACTTTTGGTATCCCATTAAACTGGTTTATCCTGAAAAACATTGGAAATATGAATGCGTTAAGGCATTTATATTTCCTTTATTAGTAATGGCATAATAGTTGCAATTATTAATTTTTAAATAATTGCAATTATTTATTTTCATTTAATGATTAAGAATTAGAAAGGAGCCTTAAATTATGTCAAATCAACAACAGGTAACACTTAAAAGGGCATTAGGGTTTTGGCAGTCTTTTGGTATTGCAGTAGGTTTGGTTGTAGCAGGAACTACTATGGTATCACTTGCTTACACTTTTGGCGAAGTAGGGCCGGCATTTATCATAACTGCTGGTATTGCAGGCGTTGCTAGCATTCTAATTGCATTGTCATATGCAGAGTTAGCAGCAGCAATCCCTGGCGCTGGAATGATAGCTGATTATACTATGCCCGCAATGGGTCGTTCTATGGCTATTTTTGGTGTATTGACAGGATATATTGTCCTGATTTCAGCAGGAGGCGCTTGTGAGTGCTTTATTTCCGGTATGTGTGCGGAAGCGTTATGGGGTGTCCCGTATAAACCTTTTGCAATGTTCTTGTTATTACTATTTCTTGTTATTAACTGTTTAGGTGTAGAATTTTTAGGTAAAGCTCAGTTGATTCTTACAATTACTATGATGTCGGCACTTGCTATTATTGGCGGCGGAGGTCTTTTAGGGATTAGTGTTTCAAATCCGACTATTCCGGTTGAATTTAATCCATACGGATGGGGAGCTGTTGCAACATCTATGGTAGGCGGTATCTGGCTCTATATTGGGATAGAATATGTATGTCCCATGTCAGAAGAGATTATTAATCCTGAGAAGAATGTCCCCAAAGCGATGATCAGCGGCGTTATTGTTATTTTTATTTGTGACATGTTATTTGGTCAAGCTATAGTTAGATATGCTCCATTAGATTTATTAACATCTTCTGATGTTCCGCAGCTTGTAGGCGCTGAGGCAATATATGGGAATTTCGGAAAAACTTTTCTTGCAATAGCAACTATTTTTGCCGGAGCGAGTTCGGCAGATTCTCATATGGCAGCTGTCCCTCGAATGCTTTATGGACTTGCCAGAGATGGTATGCTTCCAAAGGTATTTGCATATCTACATCCAAGATTCAGAACTCCTTGGGTTTCAATTATTGCTGTATTTTGTTGTATGTCAATACCTTTTTTCATGGGTTTAAATATTGATTCAATCATGAACTTGATAGGTATTGCATGTGCAGCTTGGTTGGTATCCTATATCATAGTTCAAGTTAATTTAATTATATTAAGGAAGAAATACCCTAAGCTACACAGACCTTTCAGATGCCCGGTATACCCGATTCCACAGATTATAGGGATTATTGTATGTATTTACACCATTGCAACTTCAGGATGGGCTGCAATTCAAGGCGCACTTTTATTTATGGTAGTATTCTTCATTTATTCTATCTTGTGGGTTAAATTTAAAATGAAGGAGAAATGTTTTGAGCCAGTTCCTTTTGATAAGTTGAGTGGAGTCGCAGTAAAATTTGATGATTAATGGAGGCGTAGCAATGAGTACTAAAAGTTTTGATTTTATATTGCCGACAAAAATTAGATTTGGATTTGGAATTTCGAAAGAAATAGGTAAAGAAATCAATGCAATGGGAAAAAGCAATGTAATGATTATAACGGATAAAGGACTTATAAAAGCCGGTATAGTCGATAGAATAAAAGATTGTTTAAAAGAAAGCAATCTTGATAAAATTACAATATTTGATGAGATAGAACCCAATCCTCGAGATACAAGCGTACAAAACGCTTATGAGGCTGCGAAAGAATGCGGTGCGGATGTATTGGTAGCTGTAGGCGGCGGGAGCTCAATGGATACGGCCAAAGGAGCAGGGACTCTACTGACTAATGGTGGAGGAACGATACAGGATTTTGAAGGTCTTGATAAGGTATCCAATAGGATAATGCCGTTAATAGCGATTCCTACCACTGTTGGAACCGGAAGTGAAGTAACTTTTTGGTCAGTTATTACAGATACAAAAAGACATTTCAAAATGAGTGTGGGAAGCCCATTAATAGCACCGGAAATTGCTTTAGTAGATCCGGAACTTGTGGAGACATTGCCGCCGTCTATTATCGCATCTACAGGCATGGACGCATTAACACATGCAATAGAAGGTTACACTTGCACTTTGTCAGAACCTATAACAGACGCTTGCGGTATTTATGCAATTGAAATGATTGCAAAAAATATCAGAGCGGCTGTTTACACTGATGATAAAGATGCTAAAGCCAATATGCTGCTTGGCAGTTTGATGGCTGGAATATGTTTTGGAAACTCTGATATTGCAGGAGTACATAGTATGGCGGAAGCTTTAGGCGGTCTTTATGATACACCTCACGGAATTGCGAATGCTATTTTACTTCCATTTGTTATGGAATATAGTTATGTTGCTGATATAGAAAAGTATTCAAAGATTGCAGAAGCTATGGGTGAAAATGTTCAATTTGCTTCCAAGCGTGAAGCGGCATATTGTTCAGTTAAGGCAGTCAAGGACCTTAACGCAGATTTGAATATTCCTACACTTAAGGATGTGGGGACAAAAGAAGCAGATTTACAAGAATTGGCAGAAAGATCAGCGATTAATGTTTCTGCAGAAAGCAATCCCAGAAAAGCTGGGGTTGAAGAGTTTTTGGAAATATTCAAACAAGCTTACGATGCATAAATTATCTATTCTTTAAAAAGGGGTCTTTGAAGAAGCCCCCTTTTTTGTTTATAATTATAATATAAAGCGAAAGGATATAAAGACATGAAGCAATTCAGCATAGCAAACATTGATCGAAAAGCCGAAAAATTAATGAAAGAGCACGTTGAAAATATAGTCCCTCTGTATGGAGAATTTAAAAAGCAAGGGGATTGGTATTATACGGAGGAAAATGAAAAAGGAGATTATGTAAGTGCTGGTTACTATTTTTCAAAAAAACTTCTTACTAAAGTATATAATTTTCAGATTAGTTTAGTTCTTCAAAACATTGATTTTGATGAAGATTTTAGCATTGAATCATCCTTTAAAGGAATGGTGAATATTAAGGATATTTCATTTAAGGTTAAGGGAAATAGATCTTGTATGGCAGAGCGTTTAAATAAAGATAAAGTATTAAAAAAGAAAATCTGCGACATTGCGAAACATATTGATTTGACAAACATTAGTTTAAAATATTCTATGTATGACAAAGAACTTAAAATTTCTATTAATCCATACGCAGGTGCATTTATATGGCTCAAGTTCCCGCCGGTATTTTATGGGATTAGACTCAAGGAAAGTGAGTACAAAAGCTTATACAAGCTACTGAATTATTTGAAATCTTATTTATGCCAGAAATCCCATAGAAAGAAGTGATAGAATGAGCACTTTAAATCCATATTTTTATGCTTATAACCCTGAACTTTTAGCATTTGAAAATGCATGGGTCAATTTTGCAAAAGGCATGAAAATTAATGAGGCAATAATCGGAGAAGATATAGTGAGTTCATGGAAGCGATCTAAGGAATATAGATTGGATCCTCTGAAAAAAAATCCCCCTCCGGTATTATCTGAACAGGAGCTAAAACGTAGAATAAACAAGAACAGACAGCTGTACGACATTGTACATCCTTTTATGAAAACTTTGTATACCATCGTTAAAGGGTCAGGATTTAGAGTGGATTTAGTAGATGCTGACGGATTTATTCTCAATAGCATTGGAGATAAAGATACTATGGAAATATCTAAACGGACAATGTCTTTTCCAGGAGCTAATCGTTCTGAGGAAATTGCAGGAACAAACAGTATTGCAATGGCTATTATTACAAAAAAACCTATTCAGGTAGCAGGTGCTCAGCATTATTTCCAAATGTTTCATATATGGTCTTGTTCTGCAGCACCTATATTGGGGACAGATGGTAATTTGTTGGGTGTGTTAAATATGGCTGGAAGATATGAATTGGTTCACCAGCATACATTAGGAATGGTAGCTTCTACTGCACGGGCAATTGAAAATGAAATAGAAATTAAAGAGATAAATAGACAATTGGTTACCAATAACAGACAGCTGGAAGCAACATTAGGTGCTGTTACGGATGGTGTAATTTATGTCAATAAGGATAAAATTACTCATTTGAATTATGCCATGTCGGAAATACTGGGTAAAAAGGCAGAAAAGATAATCGGTAAAAAGATAAACGAGGCGATAACTATGTCTCCAAATTTGAATGAAATATTAAAAAAAACCGAAAAAGAAAGTTATTCTGAAATTGTCATAAAAGGAAAAGATCGGAATTACACATGCTTATTGAGTATAGTTCATACGGATAGGCTCAACGGAGATACAGGTATGGTTCTTTTGTTTACAAGGACAGAAGAAATACAAATTATGGCCAATCGTATTAATAAGTATATGGCCTATTTTAGGTTTGATGATATTATCGGTAAATCGAGGAAACTAATTAATGCTATTGATCTTGCTAAAAAAGCTTCTGAATATAATTTCAGAGTAATTATTGAAGGAGAAAGCGGGACAGGTAAAGAAATTTTCGCACAAGCAATCCATAATAACAGTATGCGCAAGGGAAAACCATTCATTGCATTAGATTGTGGGGCAATACCGCGAGAACTTTTGGAAAGCGAATTGTTCGGATATGAGAGTGGCGCTTTTACAGGGGCAAGAAAAGAGGGAAAGCCAGGAAAATTTGAGATTGCCAATGGAGGCACAATTTTTTTAGATGAAATAGGAAATATGCCTATTGAAATGCAGGCGAAAATGCTGAGAGTGCTTCAGGAAGAGCGAGTTATCAGGATTGGAGGCTCAAAACCGATACCAATAGATGTAAGAGTAATAGCAGCCACTAATGCAAATCTGGAAGAGGAAGTTAAGAAAGGAAATTTCAGAGAAGATTTATTTTACAGACTAAATGTTTTTTATATTAAAATACCTCCTCTGCGAGAACGGTTAGAGGATATTCCGATTTTGGCGGAATATTTTATTAGTAAAAGTTCATCTGTTTTTGGTGATATAAAAGTAGATAAACAGGCATTGAAGATACTTGAAAATTATGATTGGCCCGGTAATGTACGTCAGTTAAACAACACCATAGAGCGGGCGATTATAATGTCTGATGGTAAGCGTATTCAAAAAAAGGATTTGGTTTTAGAGCCTAATAAAAATGGAATGCCTTTAGAAAAATTTGAAGGAAATGAGCTAATATCTTTAGACGCAGCATTAATAGAGCATATTAATAAAGCTTTGAAATACACCAATGGAAACGTAAGTGAAGCAGCACGTGTTTTAAAAGTAAGCCGGTCAACTGTGTATAATGCTCTAAGAAGAAAAGATTAACTTAATAAAGAGGGATCAAATGTTAAAATTAGTAGACTATGATATGGTCATAAATGACGGAAAAATAATTGATGTAATAAAAAAGAAGATACTAAAAGCCAATATTGGGATTGTAAGAGATAAGATTGCATGTATTTCTGAAGAAAAACTTACGGGAAAAAGAGTGATAGAGGCGAGAGGGAAAATCGTTTCCCCAGGATTCATTGATTTTCATTCTCATGTTGATGCAAAAGTTTTTTCAGCGACATGGATTGCAAATCAAGGTGGAACGACAACCATTGGTGGAGAAAGGAGCTTTGATGGAAAGGCCATTAGAAAAATTGAAGAAGATGGTTTTCTAATCAATCACGGTTTTTATATTTCTCATTCTTTTACTCTGAGAACCGCTGCGGGGATAAAAGATCCGTATCGTCCTGCAACCCGGAGAGAAATAAAAGATATGGTTAATTTAGCTTGTAAATTTTTTGAAAATGGTGCTTTTGGAATTCATTTTGGTTTGGAATTTGTTCCTGGAACTTCTGAAGAAGAAATAATAAAGTTATCTGAAGTAGCTAAAAACTATGAAAAAGTGGTGCTTGTCCATTTGCGTAAAGATGGAAGAGAATCTCTAAAATATTTTAATGAAATAATTCAGGCTGCGAGAATTACAGGAGCCTCGATACACATGTTTCATCTGATGTATATGATTGGGTATAAGGGGGTTGTCGATAAGGCAATTGGAATATTAGAAAATGCAATTTCCGATGGAATAGATATAACTGCCGATACTGGTTTGTATTCTGCTTTTCCCTGTTGTATCGGGTCTTCGATTTTAGATGAAGGATGGGAAAAAGGTTATGTCAATGTTAATGTAAAGGATTTGTTAATCTCTTCAGGAATATATGCCGGCAAAAGATGTACAAATGAAATGTTCAAATTTTTAAGAGAGGAGTTCCCCTATACCTTAGTAACTGCATTTGTTTGTGATAACGATGCTATTGAAAAATTACTAAAAAAGGAATATATTTTTGTCTCGACTAATGCTGCAGACGGTCCTCACTATGAAAATATCGGGCATCCGGAAACCGCCGGAACTTTTCCTCGGTTAATCCATCAGTATGTGAAGAAAAAAGAAACTATTGATATAATTGAAGCAATACGTAAGATTACAATTCTCCCTGCAACCAGGTTTAAAATAAAAAATAAAGGACTTTTATCTGAAGGCGCGGATGCAGATATTACTATTTTTGATTATGAAAAAATAAAGGATAATGCGAACTATATAGGAAGAGGCAATCCCAATGAACCACCTGTGGGAATAGAACATGTTATAGTAAATGGTAAGGTTATTTTTGAAAACAACGACATAGATATTACGTTAAAACCCGGAAAAAGGTTGAAGGCAGTATAGAGATTTCTGCATTAAGAGTTTTCGGGCGTACCCTATCTAAACAGAATAGAAATATTTATTTATTATAATTTATAATTATTATGTATCACCGCAGTAGAATACAGGATCTCCATTCATTCCCTAAAAAAATTTATTGAATTGAAAATATTGTAATTTTGTGGTAAAATTTAATTGATTAGGAAGAGGAAACTCCTATTTAGAATTAATAATAATTTTTTTATCACATGAATCTTTATGTAAAAATTTCACGAATTATTTTATAAATGTATAATGGGGAAGAAGGGATCCGGAATAATGATTATTAAAACCGTTAAATAACAGCTGTTATTTGTGCGGTTTTTTTGGTTTGAAGGGGGTATTGTTTGAGCAAACTCAGCAATTGTATTCAAATGCTTATCTTATTACAATCCAAAGGCTGTAAGGTCAAAGCCAAAGATTTGGCAGAACAACTGGAAGTAAATGACCGAATGATTAGGCACTATAGGGATGAATTAGAAAAAGCTCATATTTTCATTGATACAGAACCGGGAAGATACGGAGGGTATGCCTTAGCCAGAAATTCCTTTTTGAGAGTGCCAAGCCTTACGGAAGAAGAATTATCAGCTCTCCAATCTGCTCAGGAGTTATTGAGTTCCGATGACAGGTATATATTCAGTAAAGCTTTCAAAAATGCTTTGCATAAAATTAATGCTGCTTCTGATGTTCATGAGAATTCGGAACATACAACTTACATAGTAAAAGAGCTTCGAGCTAATTACAGTTCGGAAGGTCAAAAAGAAAAGTATTTGAAAATAAATGCAGCCATTATAGAAAAGAAAAAAATCAAAATTCTCTATTATTCCAATGCCTCCGGCAAAACCGAAAGAACCATCCATCCTTATGCACTTTTCACCTATAAAGGTTTCTGGTATTGCATGGCATACTGCCGGTATAGAAAGAAATTCCTTGATTTCAAATTAAACCGAATCCTCGATTATGAAGTGACAGATGAAATTTTTATTTACAACAAAGATTTTAACTTCGAAGACCACATAGGCAAAACAGGTATTTATAAAGGAGAAAAGATAAAAGTCAAACTCAGGATAAAACCCCCGATGGCAATAATCGTCAGCGAAAGAATCTGGGGAGAAGAGCAGACCATAGAATTTCATAAAGACAGATCCATTTCATTTGAGGCATATATGGAAGATACCCCCGAACTAAAAAGCTGGCTTCTAAGCATGGGCAGCACTGTAGAAATCATCAGCCCGGAGAAGATAAAAAACGAAATACGCAAAGAAATAACTAAAATCTACAATAAATTTTAGTTTGTTACAGGGATATTGCCGGGATTAATATTAAATTGATAATTCAGAATAGAAAATTGACATGTAAATAATATTAATTCTTGGATCTGAATCAAAACCTTGTTTTTGTGGAGGATTCAGCATACTATTATCATATTTCAATACTCATTTTAATGTATACGGAAGTATATCAGATTAATCTTATACTTAAGAAAGGGTGGAGGATAGTTGAATGAGATTGTTTTTAGAAAAACTTCAAATGTTTTTTTGAATGCTGGAATAATTGGATTATATATCTATCTTGATAAAAATAAGGAGAAGTATAAATTCAAATACTTTTTAGAAAAAGAATATCTAAAAATTGAAAGTGATGATTTATTTAAATTATTGGAAGATGTATATTACCAAATGGGGAAAAAACATTATGATACAAGTGGTAAAAAAGCAAGAGAAGAAGCAAATAAATATTATTTTATCAAACAGCCATTTAAAGCGATTCCTTTTGCAAAAATGAATACATATGGATTAGCTGCATTAATAACAAATAATCCAACTGCAACAGCAAGTAAAGATGGGCAGAAAATTAAATTTGATAAGCTTATTGAACAGAATTACGATTTTGCCTACAAAATTGCCAAAGAATTAACTGAAAAGGGAAAAAAACTTAAATTTTATTCTTTTGATGAAAATGAACATTTATTCAAGAATTCAATAGATGAAGAAACCGGAAAATTAAAAGAAAATCGAAGTGGTGAGTCAGAAATTTTTATTAATAGCGGATATACGAAAACGCCAAAAATGAGTTTTGATGAAAAGTATTTTCAGAAAGGAGACAGGGCATGTTGTTTAACAGGAGAAAAATTTAAAAAGTTGGGAAATTGTGTAAATACTTCACCGCTTTTACCAGGATTAAATAACTTTGAATCATTTGGAGAAAGCAAAACAAGACAAATTTCATGGAAAGCGAGTTATCTGAGTAAATTTTCTCCTGTCATGTGCTTATATATGTATATTGATGGATTAGATAAAATTGTATGTTATTTATTTAATTCTGATAATCTGGTAAACACTTATAGGCTCTATAGAAAATATGAAGATGTTTTTTTAGAAGAAAATGAGATGATCAATATAAATTATAACAAAAATTTCAAGTTAGATGATTTTGACAATCAAAGGAAAAATGAGAATAAAAAAGATTATAGTAATGAGTTTCTTTGGCCATCTGAAATACTGTTTGTATTACTATACACATATTATAGAAAATTTTTATTTGATCAGACGATAGAAAAGCAGGGGAACAGTAAACTTATGCTACCCAAATTACTCGATGAAATACCAACATATTTGACTTTTTTTAGAGCTGATAGATTTGGGAAAAAAATAAGTGATCCATTTAAACCATATTCATTTGAAGAATTCAATAATTATAAATTTATTATAGCACTTTTTTCTGAGTTGGAAAAAGAAGGTTGGAATAGTAAAAAAATATGGAATTGGCTGACGTCGATGAAAGTTATTAAAGAAAGTGATAAAAAATCACCTAACAAATTTAGACAAAATGAAAGAAAAATAAGAAACGAGATTTTAGATAAAATTCTTAGAATTGAGTCAATTATATTCACGATGAAAGAACTTTTCTATTCAAGCTATAATGAGTTGACATCAGGAACTTTCAGATATAGGAATTATAAGGTCCTGATCGAGTTTACTAAATTCTATGAGAGAATAATAAAGTATGGAGGTAATGAAGAAATGAATGAAGAAATTCAAGAAAAAGCAATTAGGCTTGGAAGTAGTATAGGAAAGAGCATGATAAATTTTGAATCTGCTTCAAAAAAATTAGAACGGGAAATAAATATAAGAAACGGCAGAAAATATATTGTAAGTCTGAACAAATCCCGAACATTACATCAGTTTCTTTCAGAAATTAAAAGAATACAAGTTAAGTATAAGGCAATAGTAAATGAAGATTTGTTAAGAGATCTAAATGAAGAAAATTGGGAATATGTTAAAAATTTCTGTATTATTAGTGCTTTGAATAAGATAAATATAGAGTTGTTACCTGAAAAAACAAAAGAAAGAGGAGAAAATTAAAATGAGAAATAATCAATTAAAACCAAACAGTATTACAATTACTTATATTTCAAAAATATCCTTTGCAAGTCTTAATGGAGCCGACAAGGATATAGACAATGTAAACCCTATTAAAAAGATAACACTAAGTAATGGGCAAGAGCTACCTTATGTATCATCACAAGCAATAAGGAGGGCACTCCGGGATAAACTTGAAGAAATGGGCTGGGTTATATCTGAAATAATTGCTCCTAAAGATAAAAAAGGAGCACCGTACACCAGTACAGATCCAGAAAAGTACATAGATGATGATTTATTTGGATATATGGTTGCTAAAAGCGGAGATGAAGGAGCAAAAGGCGATTCTAAAACAAGAACTTCACCTATAAGGGTTGAAGCGCTGGTTTCACTTTCGAAATTTCAGGGGGATATGGATTTTGGGACAAATTATATGGGAAAAGAAAAAGGTATAGATCCGAATATTTATGAAACAGAAATTCATTCAGGCTTTTACAGGGGGACAGTATTGATTGAGCTTGACAGAATTGGTTGTAAAGAAGGATTTGGAAATGAGCTATCACCTGATGAAAAAATCAAAAGAGTTTTAGCATTAATAGACGCTTTGCAAAATCTTTGGAGCAGTGGGAGACAGTCAAGACACCTTGCAGATATATCTCCCAAATTCATAGCTGCAGCTTATATGAAAACTAAGAATCCGGTATTTATGGAAGCAGCATGTATTACAAAAGAAAATACAGTAAATATAGAATCGCTCGATTCAGTAGAGAAGGATTATGGAGAATTCATTCAAGAACATGTATTTGCTGAGCAAAAAGCTGTTATTAATTCTGGAGAGAAAGTATCGGATTTAAAAAATGGCTTTGATAAAATCAAGCAATGGGTAAATCATTATTATAAGGGTGAGAGTAAATGAAATTCTTGGTGATTGAAACATACGCTGAGACAGCATCATTCAGAAATCCAGATTTTCAAAATTTTCATAAGACTTTGTTACTGCCATCGCCTACAGCTATAGTTGGTCTGGCGGGGGCAGCGATGGGCTTTTCGCCCAAGAAAGCACAGGAGTATTTTTTTGATAATGAAATAAAAATAGGAGTATATGGCAATAGTCTTGGAATCGTGAAAGATTTATGGAAATATAGAGATTTATCTGGAAAAAGAAGCGTTCTTAAGAAAGAAATACTTTTCAAAAATAATTTTATTATCATGTTTATTTCTGATATGGAAAAAGCTATTGAAGAAATTAAAGAAGGATTTATGAACCCACATTATGCTCTTACGATGGGAAACAGTGATTCACTTGCCCTTATAAAAAATATTGTTGTTGAAGAAATCAGCGACATGGTTGAAAGGGATTATTTGGAAAATTGCCTTGTAGAGGGTGATATTTTCAGTGAGGTGGTAAAAAACATTGATAATGGTCTCGAAATATCTATTTATAATACATCGGAACCAATAGCATATGATTTGCCTGTAAAGTTTTACTATGAAAAATATTATGGTACAAGATATATTATTGAAAGAAAGCCATTTTCATTCTTAACAAAAGGGAGGAAAGTTAAGATAAATACATACAAAAAGGGAATAAAGTATAAAGACATTTTCATACCGGCATGCTCTCTGTAGGAGGCTCATATGATAGAGATAATTGCAAAAACAAAACCCAAAAAAGAAAATCTTGAGACACATTTGTCAAATACAATTGATATATGGAAAATGTTAAAGAACAGGTATGAAAACTTTGTACTTGATAATAAATTCTGGAGGAATTCATTTATTTCAGTCATTTTTCATGATTTTGGGAAATCAATTGAAAATTTCCAGGATATGATGAATGAAAAAGACGGTAGTAGAGAAAAGAATATCCGACATGAATTTGTTTCAGGTGTTTATCTTTTTTATTTATTATATACAGACAAAAATGAAGATTTCTTAAGTGTTGAGGAATTGCTAAGCCTTATGTCTGTATTTAGTCACCATAAAAAATTGACTTCTGATCTTTTTAAAGATGATGCTCATAAAAAATTAAGAATTGATATTGAAAAAATCACACAGGTATCAGAATTTATATTTGAAAAAATAAAGCATGAAGGTATCGATATCAAAGCTGTAGCAGGACTAAATGAAAATTTTTGCGATGAAATAAATATGCAGGGAATGTATGTTTGTTTCAAAAAACTTATGGAGCATTTGATATTAGATAGAATTGATTCTACAGATAGGAAAAAGTATATTCTATATAAAGCTGTTCTAAATATTTCTGACTGGGTTGCATCAGGAGAGAAAGAACTAAATAGAGGAGTAGTATATAATTGTGAAGAATTAAAACATAAAATTATTAACAAGTTAAAGGATGAAAAAAAGCATTCCATTATTGAAAAATTCAAATATAGAAAATTCCAGACAGATAGTATATGTGAGAATAATATTATTGCAGTAGCTCCAACGGGAAGCGGTAAAACAGAAGCTTCTCTTTTATGGGCTTCGACAAAAAGAGAATATGAAAGAATAATTTATCTTTTGCCTACAAGAGTAACTTCAAATGCCATATATAAGCGGTTATCAAAATATTTTGGAATTGAGCATACTGCTGTAATTCATTCATCAGCTTATTTTTTCAGAAAAGAAATTGATGACAACTATACAAAATTAGACTACTTAAAAGATAAGACATTTTTTAATAATGTAAATATATGCACTGTTGATCAAGTTTTGACAGTAGGTTTTAATCTGGGATTTTGGGAGATTAAAACATTTCATTTAATCAGAGCAAAAGTGATTATTGACGAAATTCATTTATATCAGCCTTATACCTTAGGTTTAATAATTTCCATGATAAAGTATTTAATTAAAGAATTTGAAGCAACGTTTTATATAATGTCTGCTACAATGCCAAAAAAATTAAATAATCTGCTACAAAAATCATTTGGTAATAATTACAGTGTTATTCAAGATACAGAATTGCTTAAGGAGTATAGAAACGAGTTCCAAGTAAGAGAATGTGGTATTGATGACTTAGAAAATGAAATATTGAAAGAGATAAAAGATAGGAAAAAAATATTGATTGTTGTAAATACTGTAGCTGAAGCCGTAAGAATTTTTGAAAAATACGAAACAATGAAAGATACTATCGATATAAAATGCTACCATTCAAGATTTATGCAGAAAGATAGGGTCAAAAAAGAGGATGATATTTTAAGATATGAAGAGGGGAAAAAGCCGATAATGCTTATTGCAACTCAGGTGGTGGAGGTTTCTCTGGATATTGATTATGATGTTTTATTTACCGAAAATGCACCAATAGATGCTATAGTACAAAGAGCCGGAAGAATAAACAGAAAAAGAGAAAAAGACGGAACGAAAGTTATTATATTCAGGCATACTGAAATAACGGAACAGTATATATATACTATTCCTGAAATACTGGAAAGGACTTTTGTGGTTTTAAAAAATAACAATGGAGAGAGGTTAAGCGAGCAAAAACTTGTTGAACTTGTAAATTTCGTATATGAAGAATATGATGTTGAGAAAGATGCTTCTTTTATTGAAGGATATAACAAATATAATGAAGTTCAGCAAAAATGCAAGTATATAAAGGATAATTCCGGAGATGAGGCGGCATTTACCAGACAAGGAATAGATTCAATAAACGTTATTCCTATAGAATTCAAAGAAATAATGTCAGGAGAATCTATTGAAGAAAAAATTAAGCATGAACTAACTATTAGAAATTACAGGTGGCTAATAAAGATTAGAGACGAGGAGGGCTTTAATTACATAGATAATACAGAATATTGTTATGAGAAAGGTTTAATATTTAAAAATTCTCCTAACATTAAAAAGCATGAATGTAGGATAATCTGAGGTATTGTTATATATAGTATTGAAATAATAATTGGTTAAAATGGTGATTTAAATGATAATACGAATGCTAATAATAAGGCTGGAAGAAAATAAAATAAATCCAAGAGATATTCCCAAAGTAAGAGGTTATATAGCGGGAAAATTTCCTGAATTTCTTGAACTCCATAATCATATTGACAATAATGAATTCAGATATGGTTATCCTATGATTCAATACAAGTCAGTAGAAGGGGTTCCTACGATAATAGGATTCAATGAATACGCAGTTAAGCTTATAGAAGCTTTTTATGATATAAAAGAAATTGATTTTGGTAATTCAATAATGGAAGTTCATGAAAAAGCTTACAAGATAAAAAACTGTGATTTTGGAATAGCTGAGAATTATTATAATTATAGATTTGTTTCTCCCTGGATGGCTCTAAACCAGAAAAATTATCAGAAGTATAACAGTGCTAATGACAAAGAAAAAACCGAGATTCTTAAAAAAATATTAATAGGAAATCTATTATCAATGTCAAAATATCTTGGTTACAGAGTTGAACAACCGGTGAATGTATTTGTAAAACTTATTCCTGTCACCGTTAACTTTAAAAATAATAACATGCTTGCTTTTAAAGGAGAATTTATGACTAATTTCCTTATTCCTGATTACCTTGGAATAGGCAAATCGGTATCTCGAGGATTTGGGACGGTTGTACGAACAAATAACGGTGGATTCAAGTAAATATTTGAAGCAAGCTATCATTTTTATGGTAATAATTTACTTAATATAAAAAGGAAGGATGGAGATGTTATGAGGGTTCTCCTAATAACTGTGGGAGGAAGTGATGAACCTGTTGTAACTTCAATTAATAGTATTAAGCCTGATAAAATAATATTCATGTGTACCGGTGAAAAATTTGGAAGTCGTGTCACGGTGGATGGAGATGGATTAGTTTGTGGCGATTTTGTAAATAGCAAACGTATTAATTCTCGACCTAATATAATTATTCAAACTGGAATGAGTATAGAGAATGTAACGATTATTGAGGTAGAAGCCGATAATCCTTACGATACATATAGCAAAGCATTAGAAATAATCCAAAAGCATCAAAATGATGAAATCATTGTTGACTTTACAGGTGGAACTAAATCAATGTCAGCAGGCTTGTGGGGAGCAAGCACAGAGATCCCTGATTGTAGTTTCATCCTCGTTAAAGGACCAAGAGTTAATCTTGAAAAAGTAAGAGGAAACCTTAGTTGTATTCAACGATTCGATAAAAATGTTATCTTAGGCAAACGACAAATCGAAACAGTAAAATCGCTTGTGGGTAAACAGAGCTATGAGAGTGCATTGATAATTGTTAAAGAAATAACCACTTTTGATGGAATTAATTCACATGAGGGTTTGGAACAACTACGGTATTTCCTGACTATTTTTGCTCAATGGGACAACTTTGAATACGAGGCTGCGAAGGAGACTATGTATATGTATGTCCAACTTTATACTCCAGAACCAGAAATTATCTATTACAAACGTGTTCTCGAAAGTCTTGTTCCAGCAAAGGAAATATTTTTAAAATTTGAACAGAAGACATACAGTACAAAGCAGGTTTTGAATGGTTTCAAAATGGTGTATGACCTACTAAGAAATGCCGAACGAAAGGCTGCCAACAGACATTACGATGATGCTGTGTCAAGGATTTATCGAGCCACTGAGATGTATGCACAATTTGCCTTATTGACTAACAAGATTCAAACTTCTGATGTAAATTTGGAGCTTCTTCAAAATATAAATCCACAGAGATTTTCTTATTATGAGGGAAAAAGAAATGAGAAGGGTCAGATTCAAATTGGATTGAAGGATAGCTACGACTTGCTTGAGGATATGAAACATCCGATTGGTAAAGTATGGTGTGAGCATAAGTACAAGGTATTGGACGCGATTAAATTAAGAAATGATAGCTTCTTAGCCCACGGGATGAATCCAATTGAAGAGAAGCATTACAAAAAATTCAAATCAGCTATTTGGAAATTTATAGAACAATGCGATGAAAGCAATAAAGACCTTGTTAAAGGAAAGATTGGATTAAACTATTACAAAGACTTGCCTGATGGATTACAAGGTGTTATATAAGAAGCCTGCAAGATTTCTACATTATTGTAATAATAGGCATTAACCAAATAATGTGGTTCTGTTAATCTAAATCGTAGTTTTTTTAAACACTGCTTCGATAATGATGGTTCCTCAAAAAAAGGAGGACAAACATGGCAAAAATACTTATATCACCAATTGGTGCAGGTCAACCGGGTGAAAAGGGTTTGGGTAGAGAGTATATACTAACAGATTACAAAATAGAAAATAATGAAAAACTTTATAGGACACGATTTATATCAGAAGCATTAGCTGAGTATTTCAAAATAGATAAAATCTTTTTTGTAGGCACCAACAAATCCATATGGGCAGATTTATATGAGCATTTTTCAAACAAAAATGATGCAGAAATAGATGAGAATTATTGGTTTCAACTGGTAAGCAATGCTGTTAATTATAAATACTGTACCTACAAAATTATTAGTCAACTAGATAATTTAATGCAGATGGTAGATAAATACTTAAGAAATAAAAACCCAAAGGCGACAGGAGGCTCTTCGCCTATAATAATTAAATATGGTAAAAATCAAGATGAACTCTGGCAAAATTTCACTACGTTTATGGGAATAATAGATAAAATAAATGATAAAGATGAGATTTATATTGACATAACCAATGCATTTCGATCCATCCCTATTTTTATGTACTTGATGTTGGAATTTATTGAGACATTAAGGTATAAAAATATTAGACTTGTTGGCATGTATTATGGGATGTATGATCGAGATAGCAAATTAGAATATACTCCTGTAGTTAACCTAAAACCTTTACTGGATATATCCAAGTGGATTAGAGGAACCCATGAATTTATCAATTTTGGTAGTGGATATGGAATAAGTAGTTTAATTAATTCAGATAAGAAAAGTAATAGTTATAACCCAGAGCTATCAGCCAGCATAAGAAATCTATCTGAATTATTAAATATCAATTATCTAATTGAGCTAAGGGAAGAAATTAGGAAGATGGATGAATTATACAACAACTTGGGTAAAGAGTCGGGAGCTTTAGTCCATGTTCTGCCGCTAATTAGAAGTTTTACTGAAAGGTTTACAAAGTTTGAAAGCGATTCGGATTTTCAATTGGAGGTAAGTAAGTGGTATTTTGAAAATAAAAGATATGGTCACGGATATATATGCCTTGTAGAAGCCATTCTTACAAAGTTATGCGAGGTATATAAAAAAAATGTAAAGAATCTAAAGGATAGAGATGAAATAAAATCAGTTCTAAATTTAACTAATAAATATAAACATATAAGTGATTTAAAAGCATTAAAGGATATATACGATTTTGTAAACCCTATAAGAAATAAGATTGCTCAT
>CAZKKX010000026.1:0-22856 GCA_964553505.1 uncultured Eubacteriales bacterium
GTGTATACGGCTTTAAGCCCATGGGATATAGAGTGCTCAAAAAAATTGAACAAATCGTACGTGAAGAAATGGATGCAAAAGGGGCTCAGGAGATTCTTATGTCTGCTATCCAACCTGCTGAACTATGGCAGGAATCAGGCAGATGGTATGCCTATGGACCCGAAATGTTCAGGCTGAAAGACAGGAATGAGAGAGATTTTTGTCTTGGACCGACTCATGAAGAAATATTTACTGATATAATTAGGTCAGAGGTAAGCTCACATCGTCGGCTGCCTCTAAACCTTTATCAAATACAGACCAAGTACAGAGATGAAAAAAGACCCAGATTTGGGCTTTTGAGAAGCAGAGAATTTATAATGAAAGATGCCTATTCTTTTGATAAAGACTGGGAAGGACTGGATAATAGTTACAAAGAAATGTATGATGCATACAGTAGTGTATTTACAAGATGCGGACTTGAATTCAGAGCAGTAGAGGCCGACACAGGTGCTATGGGAGGAAGCGATTCTCATGAATTTACAGCTCTATCTGAAGTAGGAGAGGGTGTTATTGCATACTGTGAGAAATGTGATTTTGCTGCTACTTCTGAAAGAGCACAGTGCGTGGATGATTCTATTAATAGCGATGAAAAGGAACTTCCTTTAAAAGAGGTGTTGACACCCGATAAAAAAACTATTGAAGCGGTTTCTGATTATCTTTCAATTCAATCGGATAGAACGATAAAAACCCTGCTTTTTAAAGCAGAGAATGAAATGGTAGCTGCTGTTATCAGAGGTGACAGGGAATTAAACGAGACGAAGTTTGTAAATACATTGGAGATTCCTGAACATTTATTACAATTTGCTTCTGAAGAAGAGGTGAGGCAGTTTACTGATGCAGATACTGGTTTTGCCGGACCTGTTGGATTAAGAGGTGTAAAAATGATAGTTGACAGCGAATTGCTTCTTATGAAAAATATGACGGCAGGTGCCAATAAAACCGACTATCATCTGCAAAATGTAAATTACGGCAGGGATTATGAGGGCAGTATAGTTGCGGACATAAAATTAATTAATGAAGGATATCCTTGTCCTAAATGCTTGGAACCTGTTAAATTAGCACGAGGTATTGAAGTAGGACAAGTTTTCAAATTAGGGACTAAATACAGTGAATCTATGGGAGCAGTCTATAGAGATGAAAATATGAAAGAGAAAGTAATGGTTATGGGCTGCTATGGAATCGGTGTGACAAGGACCATGGCTGCTATTATTGAACAACATCATGATGATAACGGCATTGTGTGGCCTGTTGCCGTAGCGCCTTATCAAGTTATCATAACTGTTATTAAAACAAAAGATGAAGAACAGATGGATACTGCTTTAAAGATTTATTCAACACTTCGGCAGAAAGGAATGGAAGTGCTGCTGGATGACAGAGAAGAAAGAGCCGGAGTTAAATTTAAAGATGCAGACTTGATTGGTATTCCAATAAGAATAACAGTTGGAAAGAAAGTATCGGATGGACAGGTGGAGTTTAAAAGGAGAAATCAAACTCAGGTTATAGATCTTTCCATCGAGGAGGCAATTAAAAAAGCCGTTGCAATTTTTGAAGCGGAAAAAAGGTAGTGAGCTTATATAACCAACTATCGGCAAAACGGATTATATTGACAATTAAACAGTAAAATGACATGATAGATTAGGATGGGAGTGATGCTGTGAGAATAGCAGTCATTGACGGACAAGGCGGCGGAATCGGAAAATCTGTTATAGAACATATTAGGAAAACAATCCATAATGATATTGAAATCATTGCACTGGGAACGAATTCTCTGGCGACATCCAATATGTTCAAGGCCGGAGCCAACGAAGCTGCAACAGGAGAGAATGCCATTAGCGTTACATCTCGGCAGGTAGATATTATCGTAGGACCTTTGGCGATTATCTTTGCAGATTCTATGCTAGGGGAAATATCTCAGAATATTTCCGGCTCCATTGCAAGAAGCCCTGCTAAAAAAATGCTTCTGCCGATGAACAGGTGTGGAGTAATGGTAGCAGGCATTAAAAATAAAGGAATTCAAGATATGATAAATGAAATTGTATATGAAATACAAGCAGAAATTAAAAGCCGCGAAGGTTAAAACTTTGTGGCTTTTTATTATCCCATCGTAACGGGATATTTCGTATTCAAAATTATAAATAAATATGTGAGGGATTAAAATGAATGTTAAAAAACTGGTCTATAGCAGCTTATTTATTGCTTTAGGGGTTCTCGTACCCCAGATATTTCATTTTACAGGTGGTCCTGCAATGGGAGGAATTTTTCTGCCGATGCATTTTCCTGTCCTTGCGGCAGGATTCTTATGCGGACCGATAACAGGTCTGGTAACGGGAATTATTTCTCCATTGCTCAGCAGCGCTTTAACAGGAATGCCTCCCGTACCAAGACTTTGGTTTATGCTCGTAGAGTTGGCGGTCTATGGTATTGTATCAGGAATATTATATTATAAAATGAGAAAAAATATTTTTCTATCTTTAATTATAGCAATGATACTTGGAAGACTGGCGTATAGTTTAGTATTTATAACTGTGATAAACTTTTTTGGGATATCGCTGCCCTTTGGGTTAGGATTATCTGCTTCTTTGGCAAAGGGTGTTCCTGGGATAGTGCTTCAGATTATGATAATACCTATTGTGATACGTGCTTTGGAAAGGAGATCTACTCATAATGAAGGAATTGAAAACAGTAGAAAAATTGTTGAATAATAAAGGGTATTCCTGTGTTATCAGCGATGGAAATGAAATGGTATATACATCTAAAGAAAAAGGCATAAAGCCGTTGATGGAATTCTATAAGAGTGGTTTTTTAAGAAGCGGTACATTCTTTGTTGCCGATAAAATCATAGGCAAAGGAGCCGCTTTTCTTCTGGTTTTGCTTCCTGTTAAAGGGCTATATACGCCTGTCATTAGTGAGAGTGCTTTGAAGTTACTGTATAAGTATAGTATGGCAGTAAAATATGATAAAATAGTTCCTTTTATTAAAAATAGAACAGGAGAAGGCAGATGTCCCATTGAATCCGCAGTTATTGATGAAGAAGACCCCGGAAAAGCCTTGGATAAGATTCATCAAGCATTGGAAGCTTTAAAACAAGATATAAAAGATAATAGATAAAGAAGAACATTTACAAAAGAATTTCATCTATAAATGTGTCTAATTCTTTTTCACTGTCAAAAATGACTTGCGCCATTTTACCGGAGCCTCCGCCTTTACCGCCCTTATTCAGAGTATATTCTCTTACTATATTGCCGCAGTGGATGTCGAAACTTCCATTATGGCATAAAAGAACACCTTTTTTTCGGAGAGAGGCTAAAACCAAAAATTTATCTTTATTTTTGAAAACCATTTTCACAATACGTTTCAGGTCATCCATGTCATAAAATTTATATTTTGCATGATAGATAAAATCATGACTATTAATGATTTTAATAACTTCAGATTCATACATGGCGTTTTTTGTATCCAAAAGTTGTTTTTTAATATCCTGATTCTTCTTTTCTTCGCTTTCTATCTTTTCTATTATATTAGATTCATTGGCTGAATACATTTGATATAAACATGTTTGGTTCTCATGTTTTACTTGGTAGTCTTCCAATGCTCTTCTGCCGCATTTGCAATAGATACGTGTCATTCCTTTATAATTCTCTGATTTTAGAATTTTGATGATACCAATTTCACCGGTTCGATGAGGATGAGTACCGCAGCAAGCAACACAGTCTACTTCTTTTATTATAACTATTTTTATATCCTCTTCTACATTCAATGATTTTCTTAAAGGATAGTTCTGAGCCTCATTCATATTTTCAAGAAGGTGGATTTCAACAGGAAGATTGGCATAGATGACCTCATTTGCCATACATTCTACTCTTTTCAGTACTTCATAGCTTATATTCTGTATATCTATATCAAGAGTGATGTAATCATTGCCCATATGGAAACCTTTGTTTGCCGCCTGATATTCCTTAAAAAAAATTCCTGATAAAATATGTTCTCCGCAATGGTTTTGCATCATATCAAAACGATGATCCCAATCAATTTTACAGAAGACTTCTTTGTTTAAAGGAGCTTCGTCAAGAATGTGAACGATTGTTTTATTTTTTTCAACCACTCCTATAACCTGGTGACCGTCTATTGTACCCCTATCTCCGGGTTGTCCTCCTCCTTGAGGAGAAAAAACGGTTTGATCCAGAGTTATATAAAATTTCTCATTTTCTTTAAGTATTTCAGTTACATGGCTTATACATGTATCCTGATAGACATTTTTTTCAAAAAGCTTTACGGACATACGGACCTCCAAATAAACGATTTTTCATTATATCATTAAACAGATTTTTAACTCCCACAACTAATTTCATTTTACCTAATACCGAATTAGAAGTCAAAAGACCGAAGTCGACCAATAAAAGACTGAAGAATTAAATAAATTCATTGACATTTTTCTCCACAAACAAATTTATTTTTAAAAATTAGTAATAATGGATAGTATTCGAAAATGGAATTTTGTATAATTATATTATAGAAAGCAGTAATAAAGACAGAGTAATATATATTTACATATATTTCATTTCATATAACATGAATAAAAAGAGGGATATTATGAAAAAAATTTTCGATTCCCAGAGTTGGATATCTACCTTAAGAATATTGATTCTTATTATTATTTCTATTGTAATCTATAAATTTATGGATAACGCCGACAGCTTCTATATAACTGCAGGAGACAAGGTAGCAACAGTTATCGGTTCAGCTAAGCCTTTTATTTTTGCTGCGATTATTGCATATATTTTCAACCCTGTTGTGGAGGCTTTTGATAAAAATATTACCGACAGAGTCATATCTAAAAAAGTTTCTCCCAGATATAAAAGGATTATCAGTACGCTGACAGTATATGCAATATTGATTTATATTTTTGTTTCGGCTATGGTATATATACTTCCGGAAGTAGTAAACAGTGTAATGGATTTATTTGAAAAGCTTCCTTCTATTCTTGAAAAAGGTCAGATACAGCTTCTTGAGTTGAATGAAAGAGTTTACAGCGGAAATGCCGATATACTGACCATTAAAGTTGCAGACATTATTAATTCTATTTTTAATTCTATAAGTGAAAAAGCCTCAACAATTGCTAATACTGTCCTTGTAAGTGCGATTTCATTTACAACAGAAACAGTCATAGCCGTATTTTCATTAATTGTTTCAGCTTATTTTATTATTTCCAAAGACGCATGGATTGAAGGTTCAAGAAAAACGATACGAGCAATTTTCGGAAGAAAGACTTTGATTCGTTACGACCTTTTCTGGAAAAAAATGAACAAGACTTTTATAAAGTTTGTTTTGGGCAAGGCGCTGGCCTCAGTTATTTTAGGCGTTTTGTGTTTCATAGGGCTGCTGGTAATGAAAAGCCCCTATGCCATATTAATCAGTGTTATATTTGGCGTTACAAACATGATACCTTATTTCGGACCTTTCATTGGGGAAATTGTAGGAAGCGCTCTTGTTGTTTTAATCAATCCTTGGCTGGGCTTATGGGTATTTCTTTATCTTCTGATTCTCCAGCAAGTTGATGCCTTTTTCCTGACGCCTAAGATGGTGGGAGATGCTTTAAAGGTCAGCCCGGTATGGGTTATGTTTTCAGTTATTTTAGGCGGACAGCTCTTTGGTATAATTGGGATGTTTTTCGGCGCGCCAATCATCGCTGTCATATTGGAAATGTTAAATTATAGAATAAGGAAAAAGATAATTAAGGATAAAATACAATAAATAACCAGAGGTGAAAAATGGTATTATCGGACGGTACAATCAGACAATTGATTCATAAAGGAACGTTACAGATTGATCCTTTTACGGAGGAGCAGATACAGCCTGCATCCGTAGACTTGAGATTGGGAAACCATTTTCTGAAAGTCGATGAAAACACTATTGAGTCGATGGCTTTGGATAAAGAAATCAAGTATGTTGACTTTACCAGCGAGGAAGTAATTATCCCTCCCCATTCCTTTCTTTTAGCCACTACGATGGAGTATATTAAAGTGCCTGATAACCTGACTGCTTTTGTAGAGGGAAGAAGCTCCATCGGGAGAATAGGGCTTTTTATTCAAAATGCAGGTTGGGTAGATCCGGGGTTTGAAGGCGAGATAACTTTAGAGCTTTACAATGCAAATCGTCTGCCTATAAAACTGATGGCAGGGAGACGTATATGCCAGTTGGTTTTCGCACAATTGGACAAAAAAGCTTTAAATCCGTATAACGGTAAATATCAGAAACAGAAAAGCGCCACAGGCAGCAGAGTTTATTTAGATAAAAAATAATGTTTTCCCCTGTTTTCATAAATCTATTTGTCATGAATAAAATATATGAAGATAGGGGGTCTTGTTTTTATGGTGATTATGATTCGAAAAGGTATTCTCTTTTTATTGTTGCTTATGTTATTGCTTTCCTTGACGTTATATTTCAACGGACATATATTACTGCAGGCAATACATATAAAAAATCAGAGTACTGTTCTTATTGACCCCGGGCATGGGGGTATAGACGGAGGCACCAGCAGTAAAAGCGGAGTAAAAGAAAGCGATATAAACCTGGAGATTTCCTTTAAGCTGAAAGATCAATTTGAGGAAAACGGATGGGAAGTTATATTAACCAGAGATAAAGATGTAGGGTTGTATTCCGATACTGGTACCATTCGCAATAAAAAAATGCAGGACTTGGTTAACAGACAAAAAATGATAGAGCGTGAAATGCCGGATTTTGTTATCCTTATACATTTGAACAGTTTTTCGGACACCTCATGTTTCGGGGCGCAAACTTTTTACCCCGGTAAATCACCGGAAAGCAAACTCCTTGCCGAACAAATCCAAAAAAAACTTGTTGAAGGTATAGATAATGGAAACAAACGTAAAAGCAAAGAAAAAAACGACATTTATCTTTTGAGAAACTCAGATATTCCAACGGTTCTGGTTGAATGCGGATTTTTATCTAATCCTAAGGAAGAAGAATTGCTTCAGAAAAATCAATATCAGAAACTATTAGCGAAGTGCATCTATAAAGGATTGGTAGAATACTGTACAAATACAAATAATCCGTCTAAAAAAAGTATAGAATATATAGTAAACGAGTAGAAGGGAGATGATTTTATGGGAGAAATTATAGGGGCTTATCTTATGCCGCATCCGCCGATTATTGTTCCGGATATAGGAAAAGGCAGAGAGTTGGAGATATCTGATACTATTGATGCAATGAATCATATCGCCGGAGATATTGCCGAAAAAAAACCGGATATCATTATATTGATTAGCCCGCATGGTGCTTTATTTAGAGATGCGGTTGCTATTATGGGCATTCCTGAATTAAAAGGAAGCTTAGAAGAATTTGGTGCAAAACAGGTACAAATCGAAAAGAAAAATGATTTGGAATTTGCAAAAGAAATAGATGCGGCTGCTTGGGGGGAAGGTATTCCTGCGGTATTTTTGGATTCCGATAAAATAAAGGATTATAAAATAAGCCGAAAGCTTGATCACGGAGCAGTTATTCCTCTCTATTTTATTGAAAAAGCATACCGGGATTATCGTTTGATTCACGTAAATTACGGATTACTTTCAAAAATAGAATTATATACATTTGGAGAGATCATAGCATCCTGCGTAGAGAAAACTCATAAAAAAGCGGTTATTATTGCCAGTGGTGATTTATCTCATAAGCTTACACAAGATGCTCCGGCAGGATATAATAAAAATGGCGCAATATTTGATAAAACACTCCTTGATTTTTTAGAAAAAGGTGATGTTTCAGGCGTTTTTTCCATTGATGATACTCTGACTAAAGAAGCAGGAGAGTGTGGGCTGCGTTCTGTTGAAATGATGCTTGGGGCGTTTGAAGGAAATAAAATATCCGTTAAAACCCTTTCCTACGAGGGACCTTTCGGGGTAGGGTATGGTACTGCAGTCATTAAACCGGAGGGAAAAAGCAGGGAAAGAATATTTAAGCGTAAAATTATTGAAATCATAGACGGAAAAGTAAATATACTTCGGGATAAAGAAAGTGAGTATGTCAAACTTGCACGGAGCGCTTTGGAGAATTATGTATCAAGCCGTAAGAAGATCAATGTCCCGTCAGACATTAGTCCGGATCTGAAAAGTAAAAAAGCAGGAGTATTTGTTTCACTTAAAAAAGACGGGGAACTCAGAGGATGTATTGGTACGATAGAAGCTGTTGAAAACAGCATTGCGGAAGAAATAATCCGTAATGCTATTCAGGCAGGGACACAGGACCCCCGATTTTATCCGGTAGAAAAAAATGAACTGGACAAGTTGATATATTCCGTTGATATTTTAGGGGAACCGGAGCATGTTGAAAATATAAGTATACTGGATCCCAAAAAATATGGTGTCATTGTTGAGAGTGGTTTCAGAAAAGGTCTTTTGTTGCCCAATTTGGAAGGTGTGAGTACAGTTGAAGAACAGATTGATATTGCACTTAATAAGGCAAATATCCGCAGGGATGAGGAATACACAATCTCCAGATTCAAAGTTGAGCGGTATAAATAGAAAGTAAAAACTCTTTGGATAAAACTTGTTCACCCTGTGGAAAAGGTGTTGATAAAAAAGCAGGGGCATTATAAAACCCAAGTATTTGCAATGAAAGCATGGAACATAGGTTTTCCACATGCTTTATTGGATATTTATTTCCAAAAGAAACAACAATATTGTGGAAAACCTTTGAAAGGGTTTATTTTTTTGAAGGTTCCATGTTGATAAACGATATCTATGATTTTCACATTATGGTCTAAACGCAAATTTAAAGGGAAAGGAAGAAACCTGATGAACGGACTTAAAGAGTGCCTGTTTTATGAAAAGAAAGCACAGGGAAAAGTAAGGTGTGTTTTGTGTCCGCAGTACTGCCTTATAGAGGATGGGCAAGTAGGTTTTTGTAATGTCCGGCAGAACGAAAAGGGTATTCTATACAGCAAGAATTATGGGGTGATTTCTGCATATGCAATGGATCCTATAGAGAAAAAACCCTTATCAAGATTTTATCCGGGAAGTAAAATTTTGTCCATAGGTTCTTTTGGTTGCAATCTAAAATGCTTTTTTTGTCAGAACCACGGTATTTCACAAGAAAGCAAAGAAGGTATAAAAACAACGCCTCAGAATATTGTTGATATTGCTTCCAATGAATCTGAAAATATTGGGATTGCCTTTACCTATAACGAACCGACAGTTTGGTATGAGTTTGTTGTTGAAACTGCCAAGCTTAATAAAGAGAAAGGGAAAAAAAACGTATTAGTCACAAACGGCTATATCAATGAGGAACCTCTTGAGCGGCTGCTGCCATATATTGATGCCATGAATATAGATTTGAAAGGGATAGATGATAATTATTATGCAAATGTATGTAAAGGAAAGATAGATCCGGTATTGAGATCCATTAAAAACAGCATTTCAAAATGTCATGTGGAAATAACGACTTTACTTGTGACAAAAAAAATTGATAATTTGAAAACGGTACGGTCCATTGCTCAATGGATTGGCAGTATTGACAAAAGCGTTCCACTTCATCTCAGCAGATATTTTCCTAATTATCGTTATTCAGAACCACCTACGGATATCGCATTTATGAAAGCAGCCAAGGAAGAAGCAGATAAATATCTGAATCATGTTTATCTGGGAAACATATGATTTAATTGTCACTTGACAATCTGCCGTCGAGAGAGTGATCCCATAAACAGGTTATGGGTTATAGAGTATAGATTATGGACTAAAATAGAAAGGTGTAATGGGTAATAGAATATATTGGATATAAATTACTAATGCGGGGGTTTTTATGCTAAAGGAAAAAATACTTTATTCGGAAGGATTGCCGGTAAATATCTACGTGACGGCCATCGAAGAATATCCCATTCATTTTCATGACGAGCTGGAAGTTATCTATGTTTTGGACGGAACGGTAAAAGTTAAAGACGGATACTACACTTATTCACTAAAAAAAGATGATGTTCTGATTATCAATGATAAAGAACTTCATAGTATTAAGAGAACTCGTGAGCCTAATATTGTATTGATTTTCCAAATTGACCTGCAGTTTTTCAGCCAATTTCACTCCACCCTGTCCAATCCTTTTTTTGTTACGGATACTTCTTATAATATGGATGAAACCAATGAACCGCTTGAAAAACTAAGAAGTCTTATGGCAATCATAATGATAGAATATATCAATAGAGCTGCCGGATATAAAGATCGGATTATTGATTATACCAATGATTTTATAACCGGACTGAATAACGATTTTCAGTATTTTTCCATGGATGAAGGAAAATTCATAAATGAAATGAAAAACAAAGGCAATAAAATTCTGGCAGAAAGAGTTCACAGAATCACCGATTATATTTATAAAAACTACGACAGGAAATTGACCCTGCAAGAAATTGCGGATAAGGAACACTTGAGCGTTTATTATTTATCTCATGTTATAAAAGAGTCGATGGGTCTGAGTTTTCAAGATTTTTTGAACTTTGTAAGGGTAGAGCAGTCTGAGCAGCTTCTTTTAGGTACGGATAAAAAGATCAGTGAAATTTCTTTTGAATGTGGGTTTTCTGCCACCCGATATTATATAAAATACTTTACTAAATGGTTTGGTTGTCCTCCGGAGGAATATCGCAAAAAATATATTAAGAAGATTATGGGGAAAGATCCGGATATAAAAATTTCAAGCTATACACCTGAAAGTATTCTCGGTATTTTAAAAAATCGTTTTAGAAAAGAATATACTAATCATCGCCATGAAAACGAAAAATCATTAAAGGTAATAGAAGCTGATGTCGCTCAAGAAAAGAAAAATAGCAGTGTTAAACGCCTGTTTGATACTTATTTGATAAAAAGTGCGGCTGAATACTTATATATAGAACATTTCGGAAAAGTAAAAGAAATATTAAGGGATTTTAGGATAGATAAAGTGAAAGTGCCCTTAAGTAGTATTGTTGATTCTATTGCATTAAGAAATATAAGAGATTTTGGGTTAAACATAGAAATTTTCTTTGAATACCCGAATAGCAATAAGGAGTATGAAGATATTATCAATGCCCTTGAAAGAATCAGCAGGAAGGATCCTGATAACACAGATAAAATCAGTTTTTCCATAATGAGCAATAAAAAAGACAAAGAAAACGCAAAAAGAATTATTTCCCGAATAAGAGAAGACATTAAGATGCCTTTAAGCATTAAAGTGAAAGAGCAAATACCATTTGCTGAAAATGATTATCTGAACGATTCGGTTTTAATGATTCCTTTGATTCTGAGAGATGCCCTGGAAGGTAATGAGGGCAGAGAAAGAGAATTAAGTTCTGATGTTTATCCGAATATTTTTTTAACTGGGGAATCCGGTATCGTGACATCATCAGGAGTAAAAAAACCGGCATATTTCGCATATAAAATGTTAACGGATTTGGAGGGGGACGAAATTGCCAAAGGGGAAGGATATATTATTGTAAGGGAAGGGAACATTGTAAAGATATTGCTTTATGCGCCTGATTCGCGTGTTTCAGACAAAAGAAAAAAGTCGCCTGATGAAATAGTATCTATGATAGAGAATAATCAAGGAGATTGCCACATGATTATCAAATTAAAAGAAATGAAAGGGTGGTATAAGGTAAAAAGATACAGAGTAGATAAAAGCAATTGTATTCTGACAATGTATTCCAATTTGGGATTTCCTGAAAGCCTGACTTATGAAGAAGAACAAATGATAAAGTGGGCATCTTATCCTCGTGTAAGTATAAAGGAAACAATGCCGGATAATGGTGTGTTAGAGATTCAATCGAATATTGAAGAATTTTCTGCAGAATTAATTATAATTGAGGAGAAAGAGGCTTAAATAACAAGGCAAGCAGTAAAAGCTTGTCTTTTTTAATTAGTTTGCTATTTGCGTTATATTATAAATATAGAAACACAACAAACTAATACAGCAAATGCAGCAAACACATAATTGAATATTCTGAAAAATTTAACTAAAATAATTACATAGGTATTTAAGTAAACGGAAGTGAGAATAGGAGGAGAGAGTATGAAAGTACTGTTAATAGGCGTAGGCGGTGTTGGAGAATCAGCGGCTGCTATTATTAAAACAGCAGATCCAAATAGTGAATGGATGGAAAAATTGATTTTGGCTGATTATGATGTGGCAAAAGCTCAGAGATTATCTCAAAAGTTAGGGTCAGACAGATTTCCTGCTGAAAAAATTAATGCTCGGAATTCTAATGAAATCATCGCATTGGTAAAAAAATACAATGTGGATATGATTATGAATGCAGTTGATCCTTCGTTTAATGAAATTATATTTGATTCTGCATTTGAAGCAGGTGTAAATTACATGGATTGTGCTATGACGCTGTCAAAGCCCCACCCTGAGAAACCATATGAAAAGACGTATATCAAGCTGGGAGATTATCAGTTTGATAAATCTAAACAGTGGAAAGAAAAGGGTCTGCTTGCTGTGGTTGGTTCCGGAGTTGAACCTGGCATGGCTGATGTATTTGCTAAATATGCTCAAAAGCATCTTTTTGATGAAATAGAGGAAATAGGTGTAAGGGATGCTGACAACTATGAAGTTGAAGGAAAAACAGTTGCCTTTGGCTTTTCCATCTGGACAACAATAGAAGAATGCTTGAATCCCCCTGTAGTATGGGAAAAAGATAAAGGATGGTATACCACTCCAACCTTTTCTGAACCGGAAGTATTTGTTTTCCCGGATGGAATAGGACCTGTTGAAGTTGTAAATGTGGAGCATGAAGAAGTACTTTTGGTTCCAAGATACATAGATTGTAAAAAAGTAACCTTTAAGTATGGGCTGGGTAGCGACTTCATCAAATTTTTGAAGGACTTAGAGTCTGTTAATATGGATAGCAAGAAAATGAAGATTAAAGTGGGTGACTCTGAAATAACTCCGAGAGATTTTCTGGCAAAGACTGCGCCGGATCCGTTGGAGATAGGAAAGATTATGAAAGGCAAAGGATGTGCCGGTACATGGGTCAAAGGAAAAAAAGATGGTTTGGAAAGGTCGGCATATTTGTATCAGGTAGCGGATAATCAAGAATGTTTGAAGAAATACGGTACACAAGCAGTAGTGGCGCAAACCGCATTTAATCCGGCTATTATGATGGAGCTTATTGCAAAAGGAATATGGAAAGATACAGGTGTTCATGGGCCTGAAAACTTTGATCCGGATCCATTTATAGAGAGAATGTCAAAATACGGTTTCCCGGGCGGTTTGATGGAAATGGATTCGGAATACAAGAAAAACATGGAAACAGAATCCATGGTTACCCCAATTAAATAACAGAGATTAGAGTTTTTCATTAACTTGGGCTAATTAATAATGAATAGTTTAGGAAAGAAATTCTTGCGAGGGCAAGAATTTCTTTCTTTACACTTACACTTATCAATTGTAGCAGCAAGCTCTGTCTCATACTTAGAGATTATATGAATATAATATAGTATGAGAGGTGAGCAAATTGGGAAAGAACGCACTATTGTGGACAATGATGTGTATAACCTGTATTTGCATCATGCTGTTAATGGAAAAGATATTATAACTGGTCTTGAAAAGCTTTTGTATTTATCGTAATATTATTAAAAGAAAATATACGGGAGGAAAAAATGAGACATATATTATCTGTGTTGGTAGAAAATCATCCGGGTGTGCTCAGAAAGGTGGCCGGTCTTTTCAGTAGAAGAGGGTATAATATCGATTCTTTAGTTGTCAGTGAAACAGAGAATGAGAAAATATCAAGAATGACTATAGCGGTGCATGATGATGAGGAGATTCTTGAGCAAGTGATCAAACAGCTCGGGAAGCTCGTAGATGTTATTAAAATCGAAGATGTAACAAATAAGCCTTCAGTAAGCAAACAGCTTCTTATTATAAAAGTGAAGGCAAATTGGAAAACTCGAATAGATATTATTACGCTAATGGATGTGTTCAGGGCAAGAATTGCACATATTGGGAAAGAAAGCCTGATTATTGAAGCGACAGGAGAACAAAGTAAGATTGATGCGATTATTGAAACACTCAAACCCTTCGGTATTCTTGAATTGGCTAAAACAGGTACGGTTGCAATGCTGAGAGAAGAGGAAGAGGGGCTATATTGAAAATACATGAGAAAAAAATTAACGAATACGTAAGCAAAATGAAATATTATTATGATATTCCCGGTATTTCCGTAGGGATAAGCCATAAAGGACAGTTGGTATATGGAAAGGGTTTAGGCTATAAAAATATTACTACTAAAGAAGAAGTAAGTGAGAATACCATATTTCATATTGCTTCGGTAGCGAAATTATTTGTAGGAACTGCCATCATGCAGTTAAATAATAAAAGACTTTTAGATATAGATTATCCCATTATCGAATATATTCCTTACTTTAGCACCGATGATTCCAAATATAAAAGCATTACCACGAGACATATGCTCTCTCATACTTCCGGGATGCCGGATGTGGAGGATTATGAATGGGATAAGCCTCAAAAAGACGAAGGCGCTCTTGAACGATATGTAAGATCTTTAAAAAGAATTAAACTTTTATGGGAGCCTGGGCGTAAGTTTTCATACAGTAACATTGCCTATGATATATTAGGGCATATGATTGCAAGAATATCAGGGAAATCTTTTGAGGATTACATCGAGGAAAATATATTTCAGCCATTGGGAATGATAAATTCTTCCTTCTTAACTTGTAAAAGGGATATGACAAAAATAGCTGCTCCCCATATAAAGGATTCAGACAAACATGTCATTGTCAGTCCGGTGTTTCCATATAACAGAATTCATAGCCCCAGTTCTACATTGACTACCGATGTGGAAGACATACATAAATGGGCAGCAGCCAGCCTTAATAAAGGTATGTTTAAGGAGTCGCGGATTTTAAATCAGGATGCATACCAACAAATGTGGCGACCCGTTATGCCCATTAATGAAAGAGAGGAAATAGGCCTTAGTTGGTTTATTAGAGTATATAAAGCTAAAAGGCTGATAGGGCATGAAGGAAGTGATACGGGCTTTAGATCAAGTTTTGCAATAATTCCTGATAAAAAGGCAGCTGTTAGTGTTTATGCAAATCTACAATCTGCACCCACCAGAAGGATACAGCAAGGTATTATGGATATAATATTTGATGAGACTTAGTTAAAATGATGATTGCTTGCAGGTTATGATGTATCAAGTAAGTTTTTGTTACCGGCATAGATTTTAAAAGGGAATGGTGCTATGGAATGGATTACTACAATAGGAATTGCTGTAGGACTGGCTATGGATGCTTTTGCTGTTTCGATATCTTGCGGACTATCTATAAAAAGAAATGTATTGAGAAATGCTGTGAATGCCGGAATTGCATTTGGAATTTTTCAGGCAGGCATGACCTATTTGGGGTGGCTTGCAGGACTTTTTTTCAGAGATTATATTCAAGCATATAACCATTGGGTTGCATTCGGACTTCTAACCATTATAGGGATAAAAATGATTTTTGAAGCTTTTAAGGAAGATGGGAAGCCTATTATTTTAACTGGAATTGTCATGTTGATGACTCTTGCGGTAGCGACCAGTATTGATGCCCTGGCAGCAGGGCTTAGTTTTTCAACTTTAAATACGAATATTGTGCCTGCGATCATTACAATCGGAATTACGGCTCTTATCTTTTCGTTTGGCGGTGTTTTCCTTGGAAAGGCAGTTAGGAACACAGTTAAATTAGGCCGCAGATTTGACGTCATAGGAGGAATCATATTAATTGCTATGGGTGTTAAGATCTTAGTGGAACACCTTAATATAATCTGAGGTGATAGGACATACCTTCAATTTCTAATTCATCATTAATTTATTTTAATTTTTGGAAGTGATAATATTTTAATCACAAATAAACAAAAGGAATGCAGCCGGTGCATTCCTTTTGTTTATTTCATGACTTTTTCTGCTTCTTTCAGCAGTTGTATAATAGGAAGCTGCTGAGGGCAGTGTTCTTCGCACTTTCCACATTCGACACATGCCGAAGGTCTTTGTTTTTTTGGTACAAACATTTTGTAGTCTCTCAGAGTCAGATCCTTTGTATCGTATAGAAACATTTCATTATATAAAGAAAATATCTTCGGAATATTGACCTTGGACGGGCAGGGCATACAATAATTGCAAGCTGTGCAATCTACTTTTATTAAATCCGCAAATGCGGCTTTTGCCCTATCCACCAATCCATGTTCTTCTTTACTCATCGTATTGGGTTTCATCTTACGCAGTATGTTGATATTTTGTTGAACCTCTTTTATTGTATTCATGCCGCTGAGGATAACTTTAACTTCAGGAAAATCTGCAATCCATCGAAGGGCCCATTCCGCAGACGAATATTTTGTCGGGAAGCTGTTCCATACCTTTTCTACTGCCTCAGGGGGGTTTTTTGCCAACCGACCGCCCTTTAAAGGTTCCATAACAATGACAGGGATATTTTTAGAGGCAGCATATTGAAGCCCTTCGATTCCGGCCTGGTAGTGCGTATCCATATAATTAAATTGAATCTGGCAGAAGTCCCATGGATACGAATCAATCACTTCCTTAAATATATCTACCGAATCATGGAAAGAAAACCCGATATATTTGATTTTTCCTTCGGATTTTTTCCTTTCCAGAAAATCCGGCAGGCGATATTTTTTAGCAATTTTCCAGATTTGTTTAGTAATATTGTGGATTAGGTAAAAATCAATACAATCAACATCCAGCCTTTTCAATTGCGTTTCAAAAATTTTCTCAATATCTTCTTCGGATTTTGCAAACCAAACAGGCATTTTATCTGCCAAGTATACCTTTTCTCTATAACCGTTTTTTAGAGCTTTTCCTGTAGTGACTTCGCTGTTACCGTCATGATACATATAAGCGGTGTCGATATAATTAACACCATTATCAATGGCATAACGTATCATTTTAATAGCTTCATCTTCATTGATTTTGCTTGCATCTCCATTTAATACAGGTAACCGCATTGTTCCAAAGCCCAATAAAGATGCTTCAACTCCGATTTTTTCAAAATTTCGATATTCCATATATATATTCCTCCTTATACATATTATATATTTAACTAATTTTTTTATTTTATCAAATAATGAAATGATTAATAAAATAATCCTTGCGTTATATTGATATTATAAAAGTAGACCGAAAAAGTCAATGCGGATAAAGTTAAGAACTTACACTTCACCCCTTGCCAGACAGCCTGTTTATGAGACAATTCAGGATAAGTTAAACGTTCAACAAAAGAAGTTCGTTTTCGACAAAACAAGTCAGAGAAAAAAGAAAATAGAGGTTGTATAATGTAAAAGGAATAGGTTTGAAAGGGGGTTATGTATGCATAATGAGAAAATCCTCAAAATGGAAGCAAAGATACTGTTTTACACTGTATTCTTGTTTTTAATCATTTTAGGTTTTTCTTATCTTTTGACGAATGAAGAAGTTTTATATATCACAAATAATCCGAGGGCGTTGTGTATATGGATAATTTACATGATGAAGAATTCTCTTGAAGTTGTTTTTGCAATTGTAGCAATCGTATTATCCGGAATAATACTGAAGAAAATGATTGAAAGGAAGAAAGAAGCAAATTATTTTTTAAAAAAGGAAGCAATTTATCGGCAGTTTTTTAATCAGACTTCAGATCCTATTATAGTATTTACTTCCCATAAGATAATTTCCATGAATGCTGCTGCAAATTATATGATGGAAGAAATAAGTTTGTCATTGAAAAAAGAAGAATGCTCAATCCTTCATAGTAAATCTTTTAAAGAGTTGATGAACAGAATTTATGAAAGCTCAGAACCTGTCGACTTGAGTTACAAAAAGGTCGACGGTGAAGAAGAAAAATATTATTACAATATAAAAGGGTTTACAGGCTATTCAGGCAGAAAAAAAATAGGCTTTGCAGTTTTTATGAAGGATGTCCATCAAAAACATAGTCAGGAATTAATCAGTGAATATACTGAAAGCCTGAATTCGGAAAAAACTAATTTTGAAATATTGAATAAAATTTCTCACGAATTAAGAACACCTATTAATATATTGCAGGGAACATTGTACAATAGCATAAATACCGTGGAACATATAGAAGATAAGTGCATCAGAGAAAAACTTATGCAGGACATTTCCATTTATGATAGAAATATCAGAAGAATGCTAAAGCTTTCCAATAGCTTTATAAGTTTAATGGAAATAAGCACGTCTGGAAAATCTTTATATTTTCAGAATTGTGATATTATAAATGTCACAAAAAGTTTATCAGAGGCTTCTAAAGAGTACGCTGTAAAAAAGAAGCGGAACATCGAATTCGTTGCAGAAGCTGATGAGTTGTTCTGTGCTGTGGATGTGGACAAATTTGAAAAAATGATTCTCAACTTGTTGTCAAATGCTATAAAATTCAGCAAAGAAAACAGCAAGATATTAATTAAGGTAAAAGAAAAAGATAGAGAACTTAAAATTGATGTCTGTAGTGAAGGCAAAATAATTGAAGAAAAACAAAAAGAAAATATTTTTAAACTCTTTAAACAAGGCGAACACCTGTTGACACGTTCTAACGAAGGGCTTGGATTGGGGCTTCGTTTTGTCAAACAATATGCAGAGATGCATAGAGGAAGGGTTGAATTTAAAAGTACACGTGGCGGAAATACGATTTTTACCATTAAAATACCGGTTTGTAATTACGAGAATATACAGCAAGCAGATTCTTTTATAGAAGCAGAGATCTGCAAACAAAAAGTTAAAGTTGAGTTTTCGGACTTGTGAAATTAGAGGTTTACTTAAACCTTTACTTACACTCACACTTATACAATATAAAACATGTATTAAAAAATACATGTTTTATATAATTAGTGGCATGTTTTTTGTATGTAATAATATTAAGAAATTAATGCTAAATAATAAGGAGGTGCTTTCATGTATCAAAATATTGTCCTTGAACAGGATGGGAAAATAGGTATTCTTAAAATCAACAGACCGGACGCACTAAATGCTTTAAACAGTGATGTGCTTATGGACTTGGACAGAGCGGTTGATGATATCGAAGCAAACGATTCTATAGAAGTTTTGATTATTACAGGAGAAGGAAAAGCTTTTGTGGCCGGAGCAGACATAACGCAGATGAAAGACTTGGATTTTGAAACAGGAAGGAAATTCGGACAATTGGGTCAGGAAGTATTCAGGAAAATTGAAAAACTTGAAAAACCCACTATAGCAGCAGTCAATGGATTTGCTTTAGGCGGAGGATGTGAGCTTGCCATGTGCTGTGATATAAGAATTGCAAGTGAAAAAGCAAAATTTGGTCAACCTGAAGTAGGGTTGGGTATTATTCCCGGATTTTCGGGAACTCAGAGACTTTCACGTATTGTAGGTATTTCAAAGGCAAAAGAATTAATACTGACCGGGGACTATATAACTGCACGAGATGCTGAACAGATTTGTCTTGTTAATAAGACGGTGCCGCAGGATAAACTGATAGAAGAAGCTAAAAACTTAGCAGGAAGAATTCTAAAAAACTCTCCTCTGGCAGTAAAATATGCGAATATAGCGATAAAAAGAGGATTTGAAACAGATTTGGATACAGGGATTTGCATTGAATCAGATCTTTTTGGCATGTGTTTTGCTTCAAATGACCAGAAGGAAGGCATGACTGCTTTTATTGAAAAACGAAAACCCGACTTTACGGGAAAATAATTCTTGAATTCAGAAGGAGGCTGTAAAATGAAGAAAATTGGTGTTCTTGGAACCGGTACAATGGGTGCAGGTATTGTGCAGGTTCTTGCGCAATGTGGCTATGATGTTGTGATTCGAAGCAGAAGGCAGACATCTGTAGATAAAGGTTTGGCTACTATAAACAAGAATCTGGACAGATTGATCAAAAAAGAAAAGATTACTGCAGAAGATAAAGACCAAATCATGGGTCGTATTTCAGGATCAACAGATATTTCAATTGTAAAAGATGCGGACTTGATAATTGAAGCAGCAACAGAAGATTTGGAAGCGAAAAAAGCTTTATTTAATGAATTGGATGAACTATGCGATAAAGATACAATCATTGCGACAAACACATCTTCACTTTCGATTACCGAAATAGCTGCGGCTACCAACAGACCGGATAAAATCATTGGTATGCATTTCTTTAACCCTGTGCCTATGATGAAACTTGTTGAGATTATAAAAGGTATTGCAACTTCAGAAGAAACAAAAGAAACGATTATAGAGTTAACGAAGGCTTTAAGAAAAACACCTGTTGAAGTGGAGGAAGCTCCGGGATTTGTTGTCAATAGAATTCTTATTCCAATGATAAATGAAGCAACAGGGATTCTTGCAGATGGAGTTGCAAAAGCTGAAGATATTGATCAGGCTATGATGTTGGGTGCAAACCATCCAATGGGTCCATTGGCATTAGGGGACTTAATTGGATTAGATGTATGCTTGGCCATTATGGAAGTACTCTATAATGAATTTGGTGATTCAAAGTACAGACCACATCCGCTGCTGAAAAAAATGGTCAGAGGTAACAAGCTGGGACGAAAAACAGGCATTGGATTCTACGATTATAACAAATAAGGTCATAAGCGCTCGAAAGAGCGCTTTAATTATTTTTTTGTTTTTATTGGAACTTTGTCGACAAAAAATCGTCAAAAGTAAATAGTTATTATTATTTTTTGCTTCTATTTAATATAAATATATTGTAAAATATTTTAATGATATGACATGAATTTCCTAAGCTAAAAAAGAGAGAAAAGATATTTAACTCAATTGTTTTATGATAAAATAGGGACATAACCTTAGAACGGAAGGAACTAATAATGAGAGTATTTTCAAAATATTTTGTAGTAACTTTTTTAATATTCACTTTTATATTTACAGGAAGCATGTTGGCTTATGATCGAATATTTGAACCTGCACCCTTTGGATCAGATGAAGGAGATTTGGTTACCGACAATCCGCTTCTTCCAGATGACGTTGACAATAATTCTTTTGATTATATGTTTAATAAAAGTAATAGAATAAATGTAATGCTTTTAGGAATGGAGGGGCCTCGAACGGACACCATTATGGTTGCAAGTTATGATCCCGACATAAAAAAGATTGACATTATTTCCATTCCAAGAGATACATATTATCCTAGAGAAGGCTATAACAGTGCAGATAAGAAAAAAATAAATGCTGTTTATTTTGATGAAGGAGTTCAGGGTGTAGAATCTGCAGTGAGTGATGTGCTTTTAGGAATGCCTATCGATTATTACATACGAGTTAAATATGATGGTGTAGAAAAAGTCGTAGATTCTCTTGGTGGCGTTCCGGTGTATGTTCCCATGAGAATGAGATACGATGATCCTTATGATAGTCCGCCTCTTCGTATCGATTTGCCAAAGGGAGATAAAGTGTTATCAGGAAAAGAAGCAGTACAGTTTTTAAGGTTCAGAAAAAATAATGACGGAACAGGATATCCGGATGGTGACCTTGGAAGGATAAAAGCACAGCAGGACTTTATGAAAGCGGCTTTTAAGAAAACATTAAGCTATAGGCTTCCCATTGTAGCAAATACGGTGTTAAAATATGTAAAAACGGATATACCATTAAGTGAAGTAGCAAAATTGGCAACTTCGGCTATCGGAATGAGTTCAGAAGATTTTTCTGCATATTCCCTTCCGGGAGGAGCCTTTAATGCCCAGGGTTTATCCTATTATCTTTCAGATGTTGAAAAAACAGCGGAAATGATAGAGGAGATATATATAACAGATCATGAAGAAAGTACTCAAAGCAGTAATGAAGAAGAATAACTAATTAATTCATATAGGATAAAGGGGTTTTGCAATGCAAAATCCTTTTTGCCATAAACAGAGTTTTCGCTATCAGATAAAAGTGAGTGCGAAAAGGAAAGATTTGCTTGAAGCTATAATAAGGGAAGTGAGATTATGGATACAAAAGTATTTAAAGGAATAGGGCTGTTTCTAATAATTGTGCTGGCATCCACAGGTGTATTCTTGGGGCTTTCAAATAGGAAAGCGGAGGATGAAACGGAGAATAGAGAAGATACTAAAACTATTATAGAGGAAACAGGCGAAAGGCAAGGTTTCCAAAACTCTGAAATACAAATAGTGGATCAAAATATTGAAGCTAATGTGATCATTGAAATACTGCGTTCCACAGATGAAATATACCTTAAGAATTCATCAGGAGCAGATTATCTTGTGTACTTGACGGATAAAGATATAAAAAACATAGAAAATATTTTGTCGGTATTGGAACTTGAAAGAACCAACATCCCCATTATATTCCAGGAATTCAATTATGAACTCTATCTTCAGAGTAAAAATATACATATATATTTTAATGAGAGCAGAGTTTTTATTGAAGATGATTCGGGCTTTTCCGGTTATCGAGCTGATCCCGAGAAGCTGGCAAACCTTATGAGTGAACTTGAGGCTGAATATTTAGATCATTTAAACACATACATACAAGAAATTGTTCCGAAAGAAATCATCATTGAAGCCATTGATAACAATGAAAAGATTGTTGCGGATGTAGAAATAACCAAGGATATTAAAAACACACTTGAACTAACTGGAGTTATCCACAATTCAACCATGAAGAAAGTTTCTCCCGAATATCCGTTATATAAAGTAACAATAAAATCGGAAGCCAGAAATGCAGTTTTGACTTTTATAGATAATGAAGTAATCCAATTGGAAATTATGGGGGAAGCATCTTACTATAATACCAATCCGGAGCTTTATGAATTAATAAAAGACAGTATCCACGAAAAGGATGAAGAAGAACAACTGCT
>CAZKKX010000027.1:0-22586 GCA_964553505.1 uncultured Eubacteriales bacterium
TTCAATCTTAAATCTTATCCTTTTTCTCCTGCTCCCTCTGACTTTGATTCCAGTTCATCGGAGGTTTTCAGAATGTGCGCAAATATTTCTGCCGCAACCTGATAGAGTTCCGGAGGAATCTCCTGCCCCAGTTCAAGCTGAGACAACAGCCCTGTAGCGGTTTCATCACGATAAACAGGTATTCCGGCCTTGTCAGCTACTTCAATGATACGGTCGGCAACATATCCTGCTCCGGAAGCTACGATAACCGGTGAAGTATTCTTTTCCTGATCGTAAGAAAGAGCTACGGCATTCTTTCTTTCTTTGCTGTTATAAGATAATTTTTTATACTTATACTCTGACATTAATTCCCTTTCTCCTTTCCAGCGGCTTTTCAAACACGTCTTTTAATACACGCGGACGGTCTAAAGGCATAAATTCGACTCTGCCCGTCTGAAACCCTGAATCCGTTATGACTTTGCCGATATTCTTTTTTAACCCTGCAAAATTTTCTACAATCAATGGGGGGCAGTAAATAATTACATTTAGCTTTCTGCCTTCTAAAAGAAAATCTGCTTCGAAATGCCCTGTTCCAATAATATCAATAGCCAATAACATTCGAATGCCTTTTCTTCTTTGTCCAGTTATGTTCTCATTTCTGCCATCATCAGGATCCACCCACAGCTCTCCAAAAGCAGCAGCATTACCATACTTGACGGGGAGTATAAAATGAAACATTGGTAATTTCAGATTTTGACTCATCAACAAGCCTCTGAGTATTTGTTCACACACGGATTTATATGTTTTATTTGAAGCAATTTGATCAACATTGGATTCAATAAAGGATAAAATTTTTTCCAAAACAGCACTTCGATTTTTACTCTCCGATTCAGTGTCCTTATTACCTAATAAGAAATCTTCCAACTGACGGGCAAATTCCTTTAATTGTTTTGCCGTTTCATTATCATCAAATTGCAATAATATCTGTGCAAGCTTGTCAACTAAAAGTTCAATGCTTTTTACCGAATTATCATTTTTAGATGCGTATACACTTAGTATTTCTGTCACGACATTTCGAATCACATCATTATCAGAATGCTTTAAAAGAATACTTCTTAAAAAATCGAAAAATTCACTTTTGAAAAGAGTTGCGGAATTTTGCTGATTTTTAATTTCAGAAAAGATAGATTCAGGTAGTATCATCAACTGAGAAAGATTGTCCGGGGAAGAGAAAGGAGACTGGTGCAGCATTTTTATTGTTCTCGTGAGTGATGTACATTCTGTTAGATTTAATGTGCTTGTTGTTCCCTTTTTAGGCTGATGTATGAAATCTGTTTTGCCGGAAGATGCCTTTATTAAAGAAGATTGTCTTTTCCCAACGCTTAAAGTTCTATTTCCCAATAAATCCATAAGCCTTTGTAAGGACACATCCTTTAGCATTGAAAAATTTCTAATATGGCTAATTTTTGAAAAGAAATCTGACATGACCCATTCTCCTATTCATGGGCACTTTTAAATCGGAATCCGTCTGAATCCTGTTGATTTAATTCTACATTGGCATTTGAACAAGCTTTATAAAATGTTTCTATTTCTTCTCTGCCAGTATGCTCACAAAGACCATGCCGAATACTTACTTCAAGACCATAATAGTTGAGGAAATTATTTGTAATCTTCCTGATGATATTGCTTACAGCCGTCTGAGCCTGATTGTAAGAAGTCTCGGTGAAAATAACTGCAAATACACCTGGGTCAATATATGCCGGGATATCAGTATTTCTAATACAGCTAACCATTGAATAAGCAGCATATTTAATGTACTCATTATAATCCTTATTATCAGGCACTTTTACTCCGAATATTCCGATACAAAAAGGGCTTACATATCTTAAGAAACGATTCTTTTCTTTCTCCAATTCGGTCAGAAACCCTTTTTTACTCAAAAGTCCTGTGGTTTCATCTTTCATTAACTGCATGTCGGCATATACCTGTGCGGCAGATGCTTTAGTATTGGAATGATATAAATACCGGAACTTATGGGCAAGGGCTTTTAAATCATGATACTCTAAAAAGACCTTCCATTCTTTATTTTCCATACCAATCATTTTAGTAAATCGATATTCTGTTACTTTTCCCGTATGCAGGTTCTTTTCCGATATATTAATGTCAAATTCTATTACCTTTTCACAATGAGCTCCTTTGAGCGTTTTATTCTTATGCGTATTAAAGATTCTTGATTCAAAGCTTCCAATATCATACATTTTAGAAACGGCTTCCCGCCACTGTATAAATTCATCAAGACTGATATTTTTTTTATTCCAATCGCTCAGCAAACTATATGCCTTTTCAAATTTCTTTTCAGAAAGAGCTGTCAAATAATTATTCAAAATATTTCTGGCTTTTTCATTACCAACAGGGTCAAATCCCTTTTTCCATTGACGTTCATTAACCGCTTGTTTGTTGGACCTTCCATTCATACCAAGCCATAATTTATGATACTCTTTTCTTTTACCCTGATCTTTTAAAGTTTCATAGGCCGTGTTGATTTTTTTTATTTTTTCTTCCGAACTCTCACTCCTGTTGATATCCGGATGGTATTTCTTGCACAATCTGCGATATGCGCCTTCAATGACTTCCTGCTCCGCGTCATGGTGCACCTGAAGAATGTGGTAATAATCTTCCCATAGTTTCATTACAGTAATTCCTTTCAGCTGAAAATTTAATCATTCTCTATTTCTCAACTGTTTTACAGTTAATCTTTTTTCTTGATTTTACCACATTTTATTGCAACAGTAAAATTGCTTTGAATATTTTTTGAAAAGAGATAATATTTCACAACCTTTTGTAAGATTAAGAACTGATACTGTCAATTTTCCATATAATATCGGCATATTCGCGAACTGATCTGTCGCTGCTGAATTTTCCGCTATTGCACATATTTATCCAGCATTTTTTTGCCCAGCTCACTTTATCTTCATAAGCTTTATTGATATTTTCATGTGCTTCCGCATAACTTTCAAAGTCCTTAAGCAAGAAGTAATGATCCGGTCTATGCCAATGCCTTCCATGTATAAGCGCATCATAAAGCTCCCTGAACATTCCTGTACCATGATCATCGAAAGTGCCGTCGATGAGCGTATCAATCACTCGTTTAAGACCTGGAACATTCTCATAATAGTACTTTGGATCATAACTCGAATATATTTTCTCCAATTCCTCCACATTGGTTCCGAAAATATAATTATTATCCCACCCGGCTTCTTCAACAATCTCCACATTTGCACCATCAAAGGTTCCAATAGTAGGCGTGCCGTTAAGCATTAATTTCATATTGCCCGTTCCGGACGCTTCTTTTCCCGCCATAGATATCTGCTGGGAAACATCTGCCGCAGGGAAAAGCTTTTCAGCGTAAGTGACATTATAGTTTTGAATAAATACAACTTTGATTCTATCATTCACTTCTTTATCGTTATTTACTAAATCCGCAATTTCATTGATATATTTAATAATTGCTTTTGCCCTGAAATATCCGGGAGCCGCTTTTCCTCCTATGATATAAGTAACCGGAATTACCCCCTTGTCAGGATTTTCCTTGATTCCGTAATATTTATATAAAATATGAAAAGCATTTAATAGCTGCCTCTTGTACTCGTGTATTCTCTTAACATGAATATCAAACATGAAATCTGGATTTATATCAATATGCTCATTCGCTCTAATATAATCTGCAAGTTGCTCTTTCTTTTTATATTTTATACTCAGAAACCGTTTCAAAACCTCTTCATTCTCTTTATATTTTTCTAATTCTTTTAATATCCTCAGATTTGTAATCCACTTTTTACTTCCTGTTAATTCTGTTATAAGAGATGAAAGCTCATCATTACACAGAACCATCCATCTTCTTGGAGTAATCCCATTAGTCACGCTATGAAATTTTTCTGGGTATAATGCATACCAGTTCTTCAATTCTCTTCTCTTAAGAATTTCTGTATGCAGGTAGGCTACTCCGTTAATGGAACGACTCCCATATATGGCAATCCATGCCATATGTATGTGATGATTGGATATTATTTTCATGGATTCAGTTTGTTCAAAACTTAATTTACTTGAAGCTAACACATCCTGAAAATTCCTGTCAATGTGCTCAATTATCTCATATATCCGTGGAAGCAACTCTCTAAATATTTCAACATTCCATTTTTCTAATGCTTCCGCCAGAATCGTGTGGTTCGTATAGGCAAAAGTATTCGTTGTAATTTGCCATGCCTTATCCCATGATAAGCCTTCCTCATCCATTAGTATTCTCATAAATTCCGGTATTGCCACTACAGGGTGTGTGTCATTAAGCTGAATAACATAATATTGAGGAAACTCTGAAAATTGACAACCAAATTTGTTTTTGAACTTTCTCAACATATCCTTTAGAGAAGCAGATACGAAAAAATACTGTTGTCTGAGCCGCAAAAGTTTACCTTCCCTGTGGGAGTCATTGGGATATAAGACTCTTGAAATATCTTCTGCACGATTCTTTTCCAATACAGCTAAATCATATTCCTGATTATTAAAAGCATTAAAATCAAAATCTTCCAATGCTTCACTTTTCCATAATCTTAATCTGTTTATTGTCCTTGTTCCATAACCTATGATTGGCATGTCGTAAGGAACAGCCTTTACACTTCTGTCTGAAAACCTTACAATAACCGAATCATCTCTTTTAAGCACCGACCAGGGATCACCATATTCCAACCAGTCATCCGTCTTTTCCACTTGAAAACCATTTATGATTTCTTGCCTGAAAAGACCATTCTCATATCGAATTCCATAGCCTGTCATAGGAAGATTACAAGTTGCACTTGAATCTAAAAAACCTGCCGCAAGCCGCCCAAGACCCCCATTACCTAAACCTGCATCTGTCTCAGCATTTTCTATATCTTCCAAAGAAAAATTTTCCTTTTTTAAAATTTCTTCCACTTCTTTATATATATTAAGGTTTATCAGGTTATTCCCTAAAGCTCTCCCCATTAAATACTCTGAAGAAAAATAGCAAGCCTGTTTTATATCTTCATATTTATTTTGAGTTTCTATCCAATCGTCAGCAATTGATTCCATAATCACTTTTCCTATAGCGTGATACTTTTCTAATATTTTTGCATTCTTAAGTGTTTTAGCATAATTGGATTTCAAATATTTTTCTATGCCTTCAATAAATAAATTTTTTCTAATCATTATCTCACAGCCTCTCATATAAATCAGTTATTTCATATATTTTTTTAGCCAATTTGTCTGTCATCTGCTCTTCTGTGACACGCCACTTCCAGTTAAGACCCAAAGTAGAAGGTGTATTCATCCTTGCAGAACAACCTAATCCAAGAAAATCCTGCATTGGCGCAATAGCAATTCGTGCTGCCGAACACCATACACTTCTGATAAATCCCCAATGATATCCTTCTTTTCTTGATAATTTCAAATATTTTTTTGCATATGCTTTATAGGATTTTTTTGTTCTCTTGAGCCAGCACATTACCGTTTCATTATCGTGTGTCCCTGTATATGCGGCACAGTTTTCTTTATAGTGATGGGGTAAATACATGCTTTTTTTTCTGCTGTCAAATGCAAACAGCAGCACTTTCATTCCGGGAAAACCTGTTTCATCCAGAAGTTCTTTCACATTCGGGGTAAGAAAACCTAAATCCTCAGCAATAATCTGCAAATCCGGAAATTTCTTTTTTACCATTTTGAAGAAATGAAACCCCGGACCTTTAACCCATCTGCCATTAATCGAAGTATGTTCGCCAAAGGGAACTTCCCAAAAAGATTCAAACCCTCTGAAATGGTCCAACCTTATAATGTCATAAAGATTCTTGCTGGCTTCAATCCTCTTCATCCACCAATCATAATCTTCTTTTTCAAGAAGCTGCCAGTTATAGATTGGATTTCCCCATAATTGCCCTGTTTTTGAAAAGGAATCCGGCGGACATCCGGAGACACTAACAGGAACCATATGATTATCCAGTAAAAAAATATCATTGTGTGTCCATGTGTCCGAACTGTCGTAAGCGGTATAAATCGGAATGTCTCCAATAATTTTGATTCCCTTGTCATTGGCATACTGTTTAAGATTCTTCCATTGCTCAAAAAATGTATATTGAAGAAATACCCAGAAGTATATTTCATCAATCAATTCTTCCTTATACTTTTTCAAACTTTTAGGGTCCCTACTTTTCAGACTGCTCTCCCATTTGAACCATGGTTTGTTTCTGAATTTTAATTTAAGGGCCATAAACAATGAGTAATCTGAAAGCCAATATTTATGTTCTTTTTCAAATTCACAGAATTCTTCCTGTCCGTTTCTTTTTGACCTGTTGTATGCTAATCTCAAAACGGCCATTTTATTTTCGGATATTTTTTTATAATCCACATTCTTTCTATTTCTACCAAAATTCAAATCCTTATATTCTCGTTGTTTCAACAATCCCTTTCTTCTTAGCAAATCTAAACAAATAAAATATGGGTTCCCGGCAAAAGACGAAAAAGTCTGGTAAGGTGAATCCCCATAACCGGTAGGGCCTAATGGAAGTATTTGCCAATATTTTTGTCCGGCTTTTTCCAGAAAGTCTACAAATTCATATGCTTCTTTTCCAAAAGTCCCAATTCCAAATTTTCCAGGCAAAGATGTTATATGCATCAAGATGCCGCTGCCTCTTTGATTCTTTTTGATATCTGCTTTCATTATTCTCTCAACTTTCATGCATCATTACTTTAGTATTTTGCTTCTTTATCCTTTGAGTTATTCTTTTCTTAGCATAAATATAAGAATTTACCTAAGATATATATTTATATGAGAAAAGGGCTGAAATTTCAACCCTCTTATTATTCTTCACCGGAGTCATAGCACGAACAGCAATCCTGACGGTCATGACATTTTACATTTATTCTTATACCGTCGGATGATTCTCTGATATAAATTTTCCCTCCATCACAGCAGTATATATTTATATTGATATCTCTATGGTAATCCGGATGGCACTTAGGCTTTTCGCCAACATATTCACCCTTTTCATCCCAGAAATTTACGGTATTTTCAGACAACCTTTTCACCTCCTGATATTCTCAGTATATGCAAAAGGAACTGAAAATGAGAAAGATTTTGCTATAAAGCAAAACCTTTTTCATTTTCATATGTTATCTTTTATCTGTCTAAAGGACTCACCTGTAGACCTTATCTGCCATCATCCTGTAAAGATATCTTTTTTTATATTTCACATTTGCTGTTTTTGAGAGGTTTCCCATAAATCCGAAGTTGTTCAAGCCTCCCAAGATAAAACCTGCAACGGGAATACTTTGCATTAAAATTGCGGAAGACATATATTCAGCAAGAGATTCAGATGTAGATTGAATCACTCCTTCCAGCTGAAAATTCGAAGATTCTTCCAAATCTATTCCATAACCTATTCTATCGATTTCCTTTGAAACCTTGCGCTTCTTTTCTCCTTGTGCAATACTCATAGAAATAAGTTTCAACATGTATATTTTCTCATTTTCAGAATCATAGTCGAATCCATAATGAAGGGATATTTCATTCAAACTTTTTATCAAGACAGATATGAAAACGGGGACATCCGCAAGGGCTGTCATAATGCCCATAAAACCCACTATTGAGCCTTCTGCTGTCGATATGCCCCGGTTTAAAAGTATCTTTTTTTTAACTCTTCTCTCTGCTGTTTTTAAGTTTCTTTTTTTGACCGATTTTTTGAATCTTGTACTGTCTTCGTGAAACCCTTTAATAAGTTTTTCTTTATCATATGTCTTCTCAATAATTCCGATACCCTTATTGAAAACCATAGTGAAGCTTTTGAAAAAAGCTTGTTCAAACCTCTTTTTTAAATCAAAAGGCAATTTTCTATTAATTTTTTCCTTTAAATTTCCAACACGATCTTCAAGAAAGAGCCGATTCTTTTGTTTTATTATTCTTTCTTCCTGCTTTATGGTCTTTTCCAGTTCTCTTTTGATTATTTTTTTCTCTTCCATCCAAAGCCCTCCTTGAATCAATTTATAATTGATAACTCAAGTACAAGATTAAGTATTTATATTTCACCATTCATTATTAATTTTTAATTCTCAATTGCCCATTGTAATGGTTGTTTTCGAAAGCAGTTCCTTATCACAGGCATCTATGGTTTTCTTATTCTTACTCATCACATATAAGCATATGGTCATCTCATATTCTTCAAAATATCGAGCATACATCCTTCCGTGAAACCATTCCGGAGAAAAATCCTTTTTAGTTTCTTCAGATGGTTCTAACGGCAAGCCGTACTGTAAATATCCTATATGATATCCCTTCCTTTTATGAGCAGGTCCATTGGTCTTAATCTGGCTGTCTATCCGTACCCATCCTTCGTATCCGGCATATGTAACGTCATCTTTGATTTTGTGACCAAAGGTATTAAAAATTTTTTTCTGATTGCATCCAAGAGCAGGTAAAACCAGGTATTTTTGGTCATACCGAGGAATACTTTCTATTTCATACGTTATGATTTCACCATTTGAATCAAAACCAAAAGGAGTAGAAGGACTGTCCATATCCCTTACTGCATATCCTCCATAGAAAGCCCCATAAAAAGGAGATTTATCATCATAATAACTGGCCGTTCCAAAAATAGATTTAAATGCACCATAAGAATATAATACGGTCATATCCAGATTTCTATTCATATATCTTGAAAATCCACCTGGGTCATGAAACCATATCATTTGAGGATACCAATCCTTTTGGGGCGTATCTTTTCCTGAAGGAATCTCAAAGACAATACCTTCTTTAATCAAAATACTCTCTCTCTTATTTATCTCTTTATAGATTTTTGTAGAAATCAGACTTCTTGTGTAAGGAATTGAAATGATAATTAAGATTAGTATTAATAATGCAATTATTATTATGAAAACATTTTTCTTTGTCTGGTAATTTTCCATGTTATTACTCCAAGTGTCAACATGCAGACTGTTACTATAATCATCGATAAAGTAAAAGCATCTATAAAAAACTGCAAAGGCATAAGCATAAGAAGAATATCTTCCGTAGGGTTCAATATCCATAAATCATTTGTAAATAGCACTTCGTGAAAAACATTGAAACCGGCATAAAAATCTATTTTAGAAATAAGTAACAAAGCTATTGCACATACCGCATAAAAAACAGCAGCAATTTTATACATATTCCATAAAACTGCTTTGTCCTTCTTAATAAATCTAAAATAAAACAAACAAAGGATTATAACCCCTGCAGCAAAAATGATATTTCCTTTTTTAATAAGCCCCTTCACGTCCTCCATATGCTGCTGTTCTTTGGCATTAAATACATTTTGTTCATTGCCGTTCACCTCAGCTTTAATCTGAAAATCTGATCTTTCCCCTTTAATATATTCTACCATCATATTTGATATTTCCTCAGAAGATATGTTTAATCCGGCCTCTTCAATAGTTCCCAGCTTATCAAACTCACAAGAATAAAAAAAAGATATCTGACTTAATACGGTAATCGTTCCGACAAATAAAACAAAAGGAATCATAAATGCCAATAACACAATGATTGATTTTTTCATTACTCCTCCCTGACACAATCCTATAATGATATTTTAATCCTATTGTATATCATTATTTAATAAGATGAAAGGCAATCATTTTTTATCCATATACTTCTTCCTTTGATACAACAATGATGCCTGCGTCCTTCAGCACTTCGACTGCTTCAGACTGACGGTTCGCCTTCAGTATAATAAGAGGCATTCCTCTTTTTCTAAGAACAAATGAATAGATATATTCAATATCTATACCATTTCTATCCAATAATTTAAATATTTCACAGAGACTCCCGGGCTTATCCTCAGGTTCGACAGCAAGCACATCACTTATCTTTGCAGTGAATCCTTCTTCTTTTAATAGCTTCAACGCATTATCAGGTTGATCCACCACCAAACGCAAAATTCCGAATTCGGAAGTATCAAAAACTGAAATCGCTCGAATATCAATATTTTCTCGTTTTAGAACATCTGTTAATGCAGCAAGATGCCCTTTTTGATTTTCAATAAATACAGAAAGCTGCTTTATACCCATAATAACCTCCTCTTTCCTCTCTTCTCTTTCCTATTTTCTCAGGTCTATCACCCGTTTTGCTTTTCCTTCATATCGGGCAAGGCTTCGAGGTTCTACCAAATGTATTTTTGCATCTATTCCTAAAATTGTTCTAAGATTTGATTGGATTTTTCTATTTAATGCTTCGAGCAGTACAAATGATTCTAATAGATTTGCATCCATAAGCTCAACATCTATCTCTATTTTATCAAGATATCCTTTTTTGAAAACCTTTATTTGATAATGGGGTCCTATTTCTTCTATATTTAAAAGCACTTCTTCAATTTGAGAAGGAAAAACATTTACTCCGCTAATAATCAGCATGTCATCTGTTCGACCCTCAATTTTTGACATCCTGACCGTTGTCCTGCCGCAATCGCATTTTTCATATATTAATCGCGTAATATCTTTAGTTCTGTATCTAATTAGAGGAAGTGCTTCTTTGGTAATAGTGGTAATGACTAATTCACCTTTTTCACCTGGTGGAAGTGTTTTTCCGGTCTCAGGATCAATAATCTCAGGTATAAAATGGTCCTCTGATATGTGCATCCCCGCCAGCTGCTTACACTCTCCCGACACACCAGGACCTATAAGTTCACTCATTCCATAATTTTCCGTCGCAAATAGTCCCCAAGTCTGGTTCAGTTCTCTTCTCATTGCTTCCGTTGAGCCCTCGCCACCAAATAGTCCCCATTTTACTTTCAAATCTTTTTGCAGGTCTATCCCTTCTTCTTTTGCTATTTCGGCCATATGGAGAGCATAGGACGGTGTACAAATCAAGGCAGTGGTTCCAAAATCCTTCATAATCATAATTTGTTTTTTGGTGTTGCCGCTGGAAGTAGGAATAACAGAAGCTCCTACTTTCTCAAGTCCCTGATGAAGCCCAAAAGCACCGGTAAACAATCCGTATCCAAATGCCACTTGAGCGATATCATCGTCAGTAACGCCTGCCATCGTAACAATCCGAGCAATCAACTGGGACCAAACCTCCATGTCATTCTTCGTATATCCCACTACCGTCGGCTTCCCTGTCGTACCTGAAGATGCATGAAATCTTACTATATCTTTGTTTGGTACTGCAAAAAGCCCGAATGGATAGCTGTCTCTCAGATTATCTTTCACAGTAAAAGGCAATCTCTGTATATCCTCTATAACATTAATATCTTCCGGCATCAAACCAATATCATTAAATTTCTTATGGTAAAACGGAACATTTTCATATACTCTTTTAACTGTGTCTTTAAGCCTCTTCAGCTGTATCTCATTAAACTGTTCCCTTTCAAGGGTTTCTTCCTTTGCCCAAATCATTTAAAAACCTCCTTGCTCTATACATGCTTCGATATTCCTATAAATAAATAGCCCGTTTGGCAGAAAACAAAACGGACTTTTTTCATAAGTTCAATTACTTCTATTCCTACCAACCTACAAAATCATTTCACCTCATGGAACAATATATCATATTATCAGGGAAAAATGCAATAGTTAATACTTTTCGTTATCAATTGTAATGTTTGCTGCTGCAGCATTTAAATAGAGTTCCACCACCTCATCGGCTTCATCATAATTGGGGCTGACCAATTCTGATTCTTTTTCCTCCAACCCGATTCTATCTGTGAAATGCACTAATGCTCCTTCTTTTTTTACTTTAATACCACTATCCTCAGGAATATGGATAGATATGTTGGACATACCTCCGTTCACATAAACCTTGGTATGAGAATTTTCCGATCCCAAATACAAATCAACGTTTCCGGCTCCTATATCAAGTGAAAAAGAGTTTATATTTAATTCCGACATATCAAACATTGCATCCAAAGCACCTAAATGGGCATCAATATCCCATATTAAATCTTTCTCTAATTTTAACTCTGCATATCGATTTTTCATTTTCTTAGAAATGTTTTCTTCCCATATGTTAATTTCATCCGTTTTGCTGTTCCGGTCATAATTACTCCTGTGAGATAATTCCTTCATATTGCTAATAACTTCAAACACATTACCATGAGTATCTTTCAGTTCAAATTTACATGCACCTAACTCAATAGACATCTTTCCTTTTTCAGCCTTATTATTTTTATGGACCATAGACTTTCTGGAAGTGCCTTCCTCATCCCAATTCCACTTTATCTCACCATTTTCAATAAAAAAACTAAAATCCTTAAGGTTTAAAAACCCGTTAAATCCATCAAATCTTTCCGCATATGAAGAGTAAAATAGAACAAAGGCTAAAAAAGAACCCCAAAGAATTATTTTAATAATAGTATGCTTATGAAAGAGAATACTGATGCCGATTACAATTAATACTATTGGCCAAAAACTTATTAACGTTCCAATATAATCGAAAAACGAAAATTTAAAAATTTCAAGCTTTGATAATAAAAACAATATACCAATTAGAATTAGAAACAATCCTAATCTGCTTCCATGATCAACCTTACTCATCTTTACCTCCCCTGCTTCTGAGAAATAATAATGCGCCTATGCAGATCAATGATGCAGCAACAAGTATTTCGCCATCAACCCAATAGAAATACTTTTTTGAAACAACCAGTATTCCAAACCCAACTAACGCAATACCTAAAATCATTTTCCCTTTCTCTGAATCATAGTCATCCTCTTTATAAACTCTCCCTGTTTCAAAGTCATCCTTGGGCATAATAATAGCAGCAATGATATAAAATATAAGACCGGCACCATAGGCAAGTGTCGCAAGTACCCAAATCAATCTGACAATGACTGGGTCAATATTTAAAAACTCAGCTACTCCTCCGCATACTCCTGCAAAAACTTTATCTCTTGAAGATTTATAAATCCTCTGATTCATGGTGATCCTCCTGTGATTTTTCAATTTCCTCTTCTTTTTCTTCATCTTGTAAAGTTTTTTCTGTTTCTTTAATAGTTTCTGCAAAAGGCTCTTCCGGTATTATTAGTGCCGCCACAATATATAAAATCAACCCTGTACCCCATGACAATATCGTGAGAAAAGCCCATATCAGTCTAATAATTGTCGGGTCAATATCTAACTGTTCTGCAATCCCTCCACATACGCCTGCTAATTTTTTATCTTCCGATGAACGATATAATTTGCTTTTCATCTATATGACCTCCATTGTTTATAAATTCATTACCGTTACTGTTTCTATTATATCTTATAAGAATAAAAAAAACAGCCAAACGGCTGTTAGAATTGTGTTAGAATATTATCTGGAAAATAAAATATTATTTTTTGTTCTCGGAATTATCTTCTTCTTCATAAGCAAGCTTTTCAAAAGCGTCTGCCACTCTTTTAAATTCATCTTCATCTGTGATATCTACCAATTCAAACTCTTCCTCTCCTAATTCTTTATACCCATAAATATATACATCATCCGATTCGTCATTGGGCAGAAGAGCAATATATTCTTTTCCTTCAAAATCAAACACTCCAATTACTTCACATTCAACAGATTCGCCATCATCAAATTCTAAAGTTATAACTTCAACACCTTCTTCTTCATTATTACAACCACAACCACAATCGGTATTATCAAATTTCTTATCCATAACATTCGTCCTTTCATTAAAAAATTTATCGACTACACTATATCATTATATATATCCATAAAGCAAATAGTTTAGTCAACAATTGAAAATCTCTTCATATTCCTTTATATATTCTGTAACTGATCTGCTCCAGCTTAAGTCGGTATCGATAGCATTATGGAAGAGTAACATCCATTTATCCTTTTGGCTATAAACTTTTATAGCTTTTAAAATCGTTTCTTTCATTTCTTCGCCATCATAATGATTAAAATTGAATCCTGTCCCTTTCTCGCTTTTTTCAAATGAAATTACAGAATCTTTAAGACCTCCGGTCGCCCTCACTATGGGAACAGCCCCATATCTCATGGCAATCATCTGTGTAAGTCCGCACGGTTCAAATTTAGAAGGCATTAGAACCATGTCGGTCGCACCGTATATCTGGCGCGATAAGCTTTCATCAAATTTAATAAATGTACAAAGTTTTCCCGGATATCGTAATGCGGAATCAGCAAAAAATTCCTCATACCTGCGCTCTCCTACACCTAAGACTACAAGCTGTAAATCAAAACATAATATATTATCGATTTGTTCTTTTATCAAATCAATACCTTTTTGTTCAGTAAGCCTCGAGATAACGGCTATCATTGGAATATCTGCACCTTCAGTTAAACCAAATTTGTTTTGGAATTCTATTTTATTTTTAATTTTTTCAGAATAAGAATTCGTATATTTGCTATACAGGCTCTTATCCGTTTCCGGATTGTAAAGATTATAATCGATTCCATTCAGTATCCCACGAATTTTTTGATGGTTAGCTCTTAATACAGGTTCCAATCCCTCACCCAGATTTTCATTTTGGATTTCCCTTGCATAAGTAGGACTTACGGTAGTAACCAAATCTGCCGAGGATATGCCGCCCTTTAGCAGATTTGCATATCCGTTAAATTCTATCTCTGAACTGCCGTTTTCAAGCTCTATCAATCCATTAAGAAAGTCTTTTGATAGAATTCCTTGATATTTTAAATTATGGATGGTGAGTACTGTCTTAATTTTCCCATAAAATGTATCGCTATACTTTCTCTTGATAAGAAAAGGAATAAGGGCCGTATGCCAATCATGACAATGAATGATATCCGGACAATAATTAATTTCTCTCAAGCTGTCAAGAATCGCTTTAGAAAAATAAATGAATTTTTCCACTTCATCGGAATAGCCGTAATAACTTGACTGTTTGAAGTAGTATTCGTTGTCAATAAAATAATACACCATCCCATTATAGCTCATTGATTCAATTCTACAATACCGCACAACCCTGTTCAATCGAATACTGAATTCAGCTACTGATTTCATTTTACTTTTGAATTCTTGTGGTATTTGATCATATTTGGGCATTATCACACGAACATCCAAACCCTTTTTCTTTAATTCTGCCGGCAGAGACCCGATTACATCGCCTAACCCCCCGGTCTTGGCAAAAGGGTACCCTTCAGAAGCAGCAAATAATACTTTCACGCTTGGCCTCCTTATTTATGAAATTATTTTGATCATATTGTTTTTAATACCTGTAATATTTGGAATAAGCTCATCAGCAAATTCCATTGAGTAGTTTTCATCAATTTTTGTTTTCTCACTTATAATACTTTTGAATATATTGATATTCCCTGATATTTCTGAACCGCTTAATACGATGGATTCCTTTATTTTTATATGCTCATCAACAAAAACATCGGAAAAAATAATGGAGTTTACCACTTCACCTAAAATGGTACACCCGTCGGATATCAGGGAATTTTTCACTTGAGCATTTACGCCTATATACTGGGGCCTTGATAAAGGATGGTGTGTGTATATATTATTCATATCCTTCCATATATTAAATCCTGAATCTTTTCTCAACAAGTCCATATTTGCCTCATAATAACTTTCAATGGTTCCTACATCCCGCCAATATCCTTTGAACAAATATGAATAAACACCCTTCTTTTCATCCAGTACCATAGGAATAATATTCTTGCCAAAGTCATTTTTTGAATTCTTGTTCTTATTATCTTCAATTAATGCATTTTTTAAAACATCCCAGTTAAAAATATATATTCCCATAGAAGCCAAATTGCATTGGGGGAATTGCGGCTTTTCCCAAAATTCAGTTATCTGATTATTTTTGTCTGTTTTTAAAATCCCAAATCTATGAGCTTCTGTCATAGGCACATGTGTTACAGCAATCGTTACTTCTGCATTTCTATTTATATGAAATTTCAACATGTTTTTATAGTTCATTTTATAGATATGATCTCCTGATAAAATCAATACATATTTCGGATTATATAAATCAATAAATTCTATATTCTGAAATACTGCATCAGAAGTGCCCTGATACCACTTTTTATCATTTCTTGTTTCATAAGGTGATAAGATGCCGACTTCACCATTGGGTTTATTTAATCCCCAAGCTTCACCCGTGCCTATATAAGAATTAAGAAACTGAGGTCTGTATTGAGTCAGTACCCCTATGATATTAATTCCTGAATTCCTGCAGTTACTCAAGCTAAAATCAATCAGTTTATATTTACCACCATATGCAACTGCAGGTTTAGCCGTATTATCTGTAAGATTTCCTAACCTTTCGCCTCTTCCTCCTGCAAGAAGCATTGCAATACAATCCTTATTGAGCATTCCAAATACTCTCCTTTTCTGACACTGTCTATTTTAAACTTTCATTAAAATGAATTTTTAAATGTTTTCTTTACGCGTTTGACGTATACATTATTCTTCCCTCTAACGGTTTCAAAGATACTTTCCCCGAAGTGATAGATTGCTCCTCACAAGTTAAATCAATTAGAGATGCAGCATTTTCAGGCAACATGATACAGTATTCTTTATCCAAACTGCGGTTGAATAAACAAATCCCTTGATCATTCTTTAGAGTTCTGATATATCCAAAAATATCGTTGTGACATGAAACCCCTCGCCAATCTCCCCAAGTGAAAACTTTATGATTTTTTCTGATATCAATAGCAAGCTTATACCAATGAAGTAAATCGTTATCCTCTCTACCCCAAGGGTAAGGACCTCTGTTATATGGATCTGCATACCCTTCCATTCCGACTTCATCTCCATAATAAATACAGGGAACTCCAGGGAAAGTCATTTGTATAAGAACCAAAAGTTTGAGCCTTTTGATTCCTATCTGTCTTTTATGCTTTGGCAGCCGGTACTTCTCTTTCTCCACATCTCTCATATCACAAGCATCTCCGGCTTCTCCCAATAATGTCAGAACCCTCTCAACATCATGGGTTCCAATCAGATTAATGTTGGAATAAAATATTTCCTCAGGATAATTTTCATACAATCTCATCAGCCTATTTTCAACATCGTCTCCTGGGATCTTTCCTAAAATATACTCTATGAGAGCGGCTCTGAAAGGATAGTTCATAACTGAATCCAGTTCGTCTCCCCAAAAATATTGACGTAATCGATCATAGCTTACCTTGTTTGATGCGTCTTCCCATACTTCTCCAATCAAGACCGAATCCTCATTAGCCTCTTTCATGGATTTTTTTAGACCTTTGATGAACTCATCCGGCAGCTCATCTGCCACATCTAACCGCCATCCTTTAGCACCCTTCCGGGTCCAGTATTTTATAACACTTTCCTCATCTCGATAAATGAAATCTTGATAAGAACTCTCCATCTCGTTTACATTGGGAAGCGTTCCCACTCCCCACCAGGATTCATATTCCTCGGGATAATTACTGAACTTATACCAATTATAGTAAGGTGATTCCTTTGATTGATAAGCACCTACACCCGGATATGTACCGCTTCTGTTAAAATAAATACTGTCACTTCCGGTATGGCTAAAAACACCATCTAATATAAAACGTATTCCATACTGTTCACCTTTTTTTATAAGACTCTCAAAATCTTTCAAACTACCAAACATAGGATCTATTTTTTTATAATCTCCGGTGTCATATTTATGATTGCTAATTGCCTCGAAAATAGGATTCAGATATATTGCATCAATGCCTAATTCCTTTAAGTACGGTAGTTTCTTTTCAATTCCTTTCAGATTTCCTCCAAAAAAATCCCATCGCACGACCCGACCTTCTCCATCTTTAATGTAATAGGGCGTATCATCCCAGTTACCGTGAATCAAACTTCCTCTGTTGGGCTTATTTATTCTTTTTTCCTCGTTCCCGTTATAAAAACGGTCCACAAATATTTGATACATAATGGATTCTTTATACCACTTGGGAACACTGAGCTTTTTGTCATATACAGTTATTTGATATGAAGGTGTATTTTCGCCGTCGGTTATCACACCTCTACCTCCATTTTTTTCCCAGTTATTTCCATAATATATATTTTTTCCATTGTGTTTAATCACAAAATGATACCATACAAGTCCTGGATTCTCAGGTGCTTTGTAATGAGCTATATACGTCGTCCCTTGTTCCTCTGTCTCCTCTAAGCTCATTTCAATTTGAATCGGATCAAATCCTTCATATATTTGTAAATAGCATTGAATTATATCCGACTCTCTTTTTGTAAACAAGCTTATTCTTAAATCAATGTTCGTTTCACAGGGAACAGCTCCGAAAGGTGATCTGTATAAATGATTATGTGAATCATGAAGGATTTCAAACATAAGCTTCAGCCTCTTTCTTTATAATTAATCCTGTATATGATGGTAGTTGCAGTTCTATCGAAAATGATTGCCCATGACAGGCCTGATTTTCTGAAATATACTCCTTCTTTGTAATATTGCCTGTTCCTCCGTATTCTTTCTGATCTGAATTGAAAACAATTCTATACTTACCTGAAGCAGGAACACCCACCCTGAAACAATCATAGGTTATTGGCGTAAAACTAATCAATACGATTACTTCTTCTTTTTTTGCCTTCCTAATAAACGAGATAATACTTTGATCATTATTATTCACGTCAATCCATTGAAAACCTTCCCATGAATGGTCATTAGTCCATAAAGAACATTCGTTAAGATAGAAATGATTTATTTCCTTTACAAACAGATGAAACCTTCTGTGCATATCAAAATCCAGTATGCCCCAATCCAAAGAGCAATAATATCGCCATTCAATAAATTGAGCAAATTCCGCTCCCATAAAAATCAATTTTTTCCCCGGATGTGTCATAAGAAAGCAAAAAAAAGCTCTCAAGTTAGCAAACTTTTGCCAATAATCTCCCGGCATTTTCTCAATAACCGACTTCTTTCCATGTACCACCTCATCGTGGGAAATGGCTAAAATAAAGTTTTCAGAAAATGCATACATAAGAGAAAAAGTTATAAGGTCATGATGATATTTTCTATAAACAGGCTGAAGCTCCATATATCTTAAAATGTCATTCATCCAACCCATGTTCCATTTATAATTATATCCCAAACCTCCATCAGAAACCGGCCATGTTACCATGGGCCAAGCGGTCGCTTCTTCTGCCGCCATTATAACACCAGGGTAATACTTGAATATTACGGTATTAAGATGCTTCATAAATTCAATTGCTTCTAAATCTTCGGCCCCTCCATACCGATTAGGAGTAAATTTTACATCCTCTTTTCCGTGATTCAGCAGAATCATGCTGGATACACCGTCTACCCTCATACCATCTATATGGTACTTTTCAAACCAGAAAACAGCATTTGATATAAGGAAACTGGAGACTTCACTTCTTGAAAAGTCAAATTTATAGGTTCCCCATTCTTTATGCTGCTCTTTCTCAAAAATACTGGTACCGTCAAACTTAGCCATATATTCTTCATTTGGACAAAAATGCCCCGGCACCCAATCCAGGAGAATACCTATATCATTGGCATGGCATTTATCGATTAAATACATGAAATCTTCGGGCTTCCCATAACGGCTGGTTGCCGAATAATAACTTGAGCATTGATAACCCCAAGATCCGTCGAAAGGATGCTCCATAATGGGTAATACCTCAATATGGGAGTATCCCATATCTTTTACATAGGGAATTAATTCATCAGCAATTTCCCTATATGAATAAAGCGTCTCATCATTGTGCCTTTTCCATGAACCCAAATGCACTTCATAAATATTAATAGGTCCGTTAAATATTTTGCTCTCCCTGCGATTTTTCATCCATTCTTTATCCTGCCATGTATATCCATCAAGGGAATAAACAATAGAAGCAGTAGCAGGTCTTTCTTCGGAATAAAAAGCATACGGATCTGTTTTAACCGCTATATTCCCTTGAGGGGATTTGATTGAAAACTTATAAAGACATCCTGATTTTACACCCGGAATAAAAATGCTCCGGATTCCACCCTGGCTGATTTTTGCCATCACGTGTTTTCTTCTGTCCCAATCATTGAAATTTCCTATAACCGATACTTCTTTTGCATTGGGAGCCCATACTGAAAACCGAACACCGTAAGTTCCATTTTCATTTGTAATATGTGCACCTAACATTTCATAGCTATGATAGTATTTTCCGGTATGAAACAGATAGATATTTTTATCATTGAAAAAGTTTTGACTCATATGTCCTCCAAAGCACTTTTAAAATAAACCATACCAATATAAACATTATTCATATAATGAATGTTTATTCTTGATAATGAGGGGAATTTTAAAAAATAGTTTCAAGGATTATCTTTCTATTTTAACGACATTTTTATAAGTTATTTTTAAAACTTTTTATTTTTGTTAAAGAAACTTTTAGGATTTGAATATGAAGGGACAGAGATTTTAAAAAAAAGATAAAAAATAATATATAGTAGATAAGGTTATGATAGAAACTATGGCTATAACATAGTTTCAGATTGTAGACAATTGAATACTGTTGTATAAATATTCTTTTCCGTTATCTATTTGGATACTGTGCCATAGTTTTCGACATCAATCAACCTTTAATCTTTAATATTCTTTTTCTTTGAAAAATGCCAGAATATTTCGGGCTGCGGTTTTATTCATTTCTTCTACTTGGCATAATTCTTCTAAAGAAGCATTTATAATCTTCTCAACAGATCCAAAATGTCTTAATAATGCGGATTTTCTTAAAGGTCCTATGCCTTCTATTTCATCAAGAACCGAATGAACCATAGTTTTGCCTCTTAAACTTTTATGATAAGTAATTGCAAAACGGTGAGCCTCCTCCTGAATTTCTGAAATAAAAACAAAAACATCCTTATCTTTTCGGATTTCTAATTCCTTTCCATTGAAAATAATGTCACGGGTCCGATGCTTCTGATCCTTTACCATTCCGGCTACAGGAATATCTATTTTTAACGCAGACAATACATCCTTAACAGCTTTAACCTGTTTCTCGCCGCCATCTAATAATAAAAGGTCTGGCATTCTAAGAAAACTGTTATCGTTTCTTTGAACCTGACTTTCATCAGATATCCTTTTAAATCGTCTTAATATCACTTCCTGCAGGCTTCCGTAGTCATTGGGGCCTTCTACTGTTTTTATCCTGAATCTTCTGTAATCACTTTTTTTAGCTTTTCCATTTTCAAATACCACCATAGACCCTACGGAATCTACACCACTGGTATTCGATATGTCGAACGCCTCGATTCGCGTAGGCATTTTCGAAAGATTTAGACGTTCTTTTAAAGATAAAAGACGTCTTTCAGTTTTTAATCGATCCCGATTAAACTTTTCATCCAAAAGACTTGTCAACTCTATAACATTTTTAACGGCCATATCCAAAAGCGCCTTTTTCTCTCCCTTTTTAGGTATTGATATCCTTACTTGACTACCTCTGCTTTCGGACAGCCATTGCTCAATAACCTCTTTCTCATCCGGTCCGTCACTTACGAGAATTTCTTTAGGAATAAATGATGTAGCAGAGTAAAACTGCTTTATGAATGCGCCGGATATCTCTTCAGGTTTATCGTCCAAAGTTGCTTGGACAATATAATTCTCACGACCGGTCAGTTTACCCCTGCGGATAAAAAAAACCATCGCATGACACTCTTTTTCTCCCTTTGAAACAGCAATCACATCTATATCGGATAATGATGCCAGTATAATTTTCTGTTTTTCCATTAAAGACCGAATGGATTGTAAATAGTCTCTATACTCCGCTGCCCGTTCAAAATCCATTTCTCCGGAAGCCTTCATCATTTCGTCTCTCAAATGCTTTGTAATCTTTTCACTTTTACCCTGAAGAAACTGAATAATCTCGTCAACCATACGATCATAATCAGCTTTGTTGATTTCATTAATGCATGGACCCAAACACTGCCCAATATGATAATTCAGGCATACTGAGTGATTTTTGCTAAAGTGTGTACGGGAACATTTTTTCAGAGGATATATTTTATTCAAAAGATCGAGAATCTGATTGACTGCTCCCGCATCCGTATAAGGACCGAAATACTTTCCTCCGTCTTTATATACTTTTCTTGTTTTAAGAATACGTGGATATTTCTCCATAACTGTAACTTTAATATAAGGAAAAGACTTGTCGTCCCTGAGGAGAACATTATATTTAGGCTGATTCTTTTTTATCAGATTACTTTCAAGCATCAATGCTTCTATCTCGGAGTCCGTAATGATGTATTCGAATTCTGTAATATTTGAAACCATTACCTGAACTTTGGTTGTCTGATTTTTTGCAGATTGAAAATACTGCCGAACTCTATTTTTCAACGAAAGAGCTTTACCCACATAGATGATTTCTCCATATTCATTTTTCATCAAATAAACTCCCGGTTTATCCGGCAGCTTCTTCAGTTGTTCCCTGATGTTGAACATTTCTCGCAGCGCTCCTCTCGAAATGACACAATGGCAAAATATTTGCTTACCAATTTTTCTTAATTATTTATTATTCTATTATACATATAGTTTTTTGTAATAACAATCGCACCCGTATTTGTAATATTATTTTGCCATATATCATAAAAAAACATCACTTAGAAAGTGATGCTATATTGTAGACAATTGAATACCGTAGTATAAATATTC
>CAZKKX010000028.1:0-22388 GCA_964553505.1 uncultured Eubacteriales bacterium
AATAAATAACAATTTTGGTTAATAATCCTATGGATTTATTGGGTAAATATTTTTTAGGAATAAAGAAGTTGACATTATTTTAAAAAAGGATTAAACTAAATATAAACTCAGTTATTCGATTAACTGAAATTCATATTTTTGTGAACAAGGAGGATTGCGGTGCGACCTACTATAAAAGATGTAGCTAAACTTGCGAATGTTTCTACCGCAACAGTATCAAATGTTCTGACTAAAAAAAAATTTGTCAGTCCGGATTTGGAAGAAAAAATTCGTCAAGCAATGAATAAACTCAATTATAAACCTAATACGATTGCTCGAAGTTTAAAAGTAAATCGCTCTTTCAATATTGGATTAATGGTTCCTGATATTACTAATCCCTTTTTTGGCGAAATTGTAAAATATGCCGAAAAAGTTGCTCACAAGGAAAACTATCAAATTACATTATGTAATTCGGATAATGATTCAAAACGTGAGAAAAAATTAATTGATATTTTTCTCTCTGCCGGAGTGGATGGAATTATTAATGTTGCACCCAGAATGAAACAAAGGCAGCTTAACGAAAAGATTAATATTCCAATGCTCATCGTAGATCGTCCTCATTTTCAGACTACGGAAAATATTGCTTTCGTTTATGCAGACAATTATATCAGTTCCGCCTCTGTTGCGCAGTACTTTGTTGAAAAAGGATATCGTAAATTCATTTGTTTTGCAGGTCCTGTAGAAGACGTCCCCAATGCATTTAAAAGGCTATCCGGCTTTTTAGATAAATTAAAGGAATATGGATTCTCAGAAAAAGATTGTGAAGTATATTATTGTGACTTTACTTTTGATTCCGGCTATAATACCATGGACCAGCTTTTAAAAAACTACAATCCTTTAGACCATAAAGCCGCTTTTATCAGTAGCGATATTACCGCTTGGGGTGCTATAGAAGCTGCAAAGGCTCAGAATTTGCAGATACCTAAAGATATTGCCATTGCCGGTTATGATAATATTTACTTTTCTAAATTTCTGCATCCCGGACTTACTACTGTCGAAAACCCAACAAAGGAACTGGGAACAATGGCGGCACAACTATTAATCGACGTTATCAATTCCCAGAAAAAGTTTAATGGAAACTACATCGTAGTTAGTTCGTCATTAATAGAACGTCAATCAACTTAAGACGTACTATAAAAATTTTAATAATAGGTTAATCGTTTAAATGAAAGGAGTATTTTTTATGAAAAGAACTGGTATTTTAAATGCAGAGTTATCTAAAGCAGTAGGAAAAATGGGACATGGAGATATTATCCTTATTGGGGATGTAGGATGTCCTTTCCCAAGGCATGAAATGACAACTTGTATTGATCTTGCCGTAACAGATGGTGTTCCAAAGGTAAGTGATGTTTTAAAAGTTGTTTTACAGGAACTTGAGGTGGAAAGTTATATAGTTGCAAAGGAAACAAAGGATATTAGCCCGGATACTTACCAAGAATTTAAAACAATTATTTCCCAATTCAGTAACAAAGGAAACCGACTTGAAGAAAAAACAATACCTCATCCTGAAATGAAAGACTTATGGCTAAACGGTGCCCTAAGTGGAAAAGAGGTAAAAGTTTTCGTTAGAACAGGTCAAAGAACACCTTACTGCTATATTGCTTTGGAAGCAGGTGTTGACTTTTAACAAAGATACCTTGATTTTGAGAGGAGTAATTGTTTGTGAATAGATTTAAAACTATTTTTAATATTAACAAACCAATTATTGGAATGGTTCATTTAAGACCATTACCCGGCTCGCCACTTTATGATCCGTCTTGTATGAATATGGACAAAATTATTGAAATTGCAAAAGAAGAGGCAAAGATCCTTGAGGCGGCAGGTGTGGACGGCATCCAGGTAGAAAACATGTGGGATATTCCTTACCTGAAAGGTTCAGAAATAACCCATGAAACAACAGCCGCTCTTGCGGTCGCCTTGCATGAAGTCGTCAATCATGTCAGCATACCCGTTGGTGCCGAGTGCCACATGAACGGAGGGCACATTGCCCTATCTTGTGTGGTTGCGGCATCAGCAAAATGGATACGTGTTTTTGAATGGTGCAACGCTTTTATATCTCAATCAGGCTATATCGAAGCAATCGGCGGAACAATTTCCAGAATGCGCAGCAACCTTCGTGCAGATAGTGTTTGTTTTTTATGTGATATAAACGTAAAACACGGCAGTCATTTTATCATTCATGATCGAAGCATCAAAGAACAAGCCATGGACGTTGAAGCTCAGAATGGAGATGCCATTATTGTTACCGGTTTTGATACCGGTCTGCCTCCTACAGTGGAGCGAGTACAGGATTGTAAAAAAGCAATCAGCCTTCCTGTTTTGCTTGGAAGCGGTGTTAACACCCAAAATGCACGACAGCTTCTTGAATGCGCAGATGGCGCAATAGTAGGAAGCTGGTTTAAAGAAGACGGCAACTGGAAAAATAAAATGGATTATAAAAGAATAAAGTCTTTCATGAAAGAAATAGAACCTTTCAGGAGGTAATAAATTTATGGAAAATCAAATCTTATGCATGGGAAGCATCAATATCGATTTAGTTATGTATATGGATAAAATGCCTGAACCGGGAGAAACCATAGTAACTGACAATTATCAAACTTTTCCGGGAGGTAAAGGTGGTAATCAGGCATCTGCAGCTTCTCTTCTGGGAGGAAAAGTAAAGTATTTCACCAGACTGGGAAGCGATAATTTTAGTCAAGAACTCACATCAAAACAGGAAAAAAATGGAGTAAGTATGAAAAATGTCATTTACATGAATAATGCTACTGCAGGGGTTGCTATGATCCGAGTTGATAAAAAAGGACAAAATTCTATTTCTTTTACTCCTGGAGCCAACCAACTTCTTACACCAAAAGATGTAGAACAAAACGCACATATTTTCGACAACTGTAAATTCTTATTGATTACAATGGAAATAAAACCTGAAACAGTATATAAGGCCATTGAAATTGCAAGCAAAAAGGGCCTGACAGTTATTTTGGATCCCTCACCTGTACCGGAAAACGGTATACCTGGCGAAATTGCTGAATTGGTTGACTATACAAAACCCAATGAAATGGAAACCGAAGCGCTTACCGATATCCATATTACAGGTCGCAAATCGGCATCAGATGCATTAAAAATCCTTAAAAATAAAGGTTTTAAGAATCCCATTATAACATTATCTGATGCAGGGGCCCTTACTTATTTAAATGGAAATGAATACTTTATTGAACCAATCAAAGTACAAAGCATCGACAGTACTGCTGCAGGGGACATCTTCCTCGGTGCATTTTCAGCAGCACTATCAAATGGAAGACCATATAAATACTGTCTTAATTTTGCAAAAACTGCCGCTGCCATCAGTACGACAAAAAAAGGTGCTCAATCATCAATACCAACTATTGAAGAAATAAATGCTTATATGAAAAAGTAACTGAAAGGAGTTTCCGCTGTGGGTAATCCTATTGTTCTAAAAATGCATCATATTAAGAAAAATTTTGGTGGTATCTGTGCATTGAAAGGTATTGATTTCGAATTAGAACAAGGTGAAGTCCATGCTCTCTTGGGCGAAAATGGTGCTGGCAAATCCACAATGATTAAAATAATTACCGGAGTCCATCAAGCCGATGAAGGCAAAATCTTTTTAAATGGAAATCTCATCAAAGTACATAATCCCATTGATGCCAGAAAAAAAGGAATTGCTGCAATTTATCAAGAGCTTAGTCTGATCGAATCCTTAACTGTAGCAGAAAATATTTTTCTTGGAAACGAACCTACTTTTTCCCCAATAGGTATATATGATAGGTCAACTCTTTACAAACGTAGCAGAGAGTACCTGGAACGATTCGGAATAGATATTGATTACAAACAAAAAATAGCTGATCTGGGAATGGGACAAAAACGTATTATTGAAATAGTAAAAGCCCTTGCCTTAGATGCAAAAATTTTACTTTTAGATGAACCAACTACCGGTATGAGCAAAGCAGAAATTGAAACACTGTTTCAGATTATTGAAAACCTAAAGAAAAACAATGTAACCATGATTTATATCTCGCACTATTTAGATGAAGTTTTTCGCATCAGTAATCGTACAACCGTTTTTCGCGACGGAAAGAACGCAGGAACTTTCAATACAAATGAAGTCACTTTTGATGAATTGGTGAAATGTATGATCGGTAAAAAAATGCAAATATCGTCAAAAAAACGCATCAGAAATCTGGATACGAAAGAAACTGCATTGGAACTCATAGATTTTAAAACCAATCGTATGAAAGAAAAAGTATCGCTGTGTGTTCGGAAGTCAGAAATTTTGGGGATTACCGGAATTATCGGCGCAGGAAAAAGCGAACTGGCTCACAGTATCTTTGGAAATGCAAAATTGGAGAACGGAGAAATCCGTATAAACGATAAAAAGGCACATATTCATTCGGCGTATTCTTCCAAGAATTACAAAATTGCTTTTATTCCTGAAGATAGAAAATCTCAAGGTTTGTTTTTAAGAGAATCACTTGCAAATAACATGACTATTGTCAGCCTTGAACAAATTGAAAACCGATTCAGACTGCTCAGCAATAAAAGAAAAAAAGAAAACACAAACACTATGGGAAAAAAAATAAGGGTCAACCCATTAAATACGGATTTACAAGTGGGCAATCTTTCCGGTGGCAACCAGCAAAAAGTAGTCATTGGAAAATGGCTGATGGGAGACCCTGATATCATTGTAATGGACGAACCTACAAGGGGTATTGATATTGGAGCAAAATCTGAAATATACAGCTTGATTCAAGAACTTGCTGAAAAAGATAAGGCAATTATCTTGATGTCTTCTGAGTTTAAAGAGTTAGTTGATTTATGCGACAGAATTCTGGTGCTGTGTAAGGGTAAAATTGTAGGAGAACTTGCATCGGAAGATGCCGACAGTCAGAAGCTGCTATCACTGTCTCTAGGAGGTTAAGAAATTGGAACAGGTAAAAACAGATATTAAGCACAAGGTTTCCAAGGCTTTGAAAAGCGAAATAGGATTACTACTGATATTAATACTTCTTTGTACGGTATTTGCGTTTTCATCTGAGTATTTCCTTACCGGCAAAAATCTGATGAATGTAACACGTCAGATTTCTATTGTACTTATCATTGGCATCGGCATGCTGTGCGTTGTACTCACAGGCGAAATCGATTTATCAGTCGGTTCTTCCGCAGCATTAGCGGGAATAGCCTGTGCTGCAGTTATCACACAGACCGGGTCTCAAACAATGGGCATCCTTGCCGGCATCGGTATTGGAACAATGACCGGTGCTTTTAACGGGATCATGACTGTTTATGGAAGAATCCCCTCTTTTATTGTCACTCTTGCATCAATGGGAATCTTCCGAGGTATAGCACTGGTATGGACACAAGGCAAACCAATATCAGGGCTTCCTGAAAGCTTTTCTTTTCTGGGGGCAAAATACATATTTGGAATCATTCCTGCCTCCACTATTGTATGCTCTATCCTTGTGCTCATTGGATTTCTTATGATTCATAAGACAAAGCATGGCGTTTATATAAAGTCTATAGGAGCCAACAATGAAGCCGCTGTTCTATCGGCTATTCCCATTAACCGATATAAAATATTATCTTTCTTGACAGTAGGGATTATGTGTGCAATTGGAGGCATCATTACCACTTCCAAATTGTTATCCGCACAACCTAACGCTTGTGAAGGTATGGAAATGGACGTGCTTTCAGCAGTTATCCTGGGAGGCGCTTCTCTATCCGGCGGTGTCGGTACAATAACAGGAACTTTAATTGGTGCATTAACCATTGGAGTTATAAATAACGGCATGAATCTGTTGGGAGTAAGTCCTTTCTTTCAGCAGATTGTTAAAGGCACAATAATTTTAATAGCAGTATTGATTAAGCGAAAAGAAAAAAAATAAGGAGGGAAATTTATGTTGAAAAAAGTGTTAGTTTTGCTAGTTGTTCTAACAATGTGTTGGGCAGTATTCATTGGATGCGCCGAACAAGCACCGGAAGCAGGTGCTGAGAGTGAAGAGGGAGGAATATCTGAAGAGATTACCATTGGATTTGCTGTTTCAACTCTTGCCAACGATTTCTTTGTTACCATGAACGATGCAGGTCAGGAAGAAGCATTAGAAATGGGAATCAACATGATCACTCTGGATGCACAGGATTCTTCAGAAACTCAGGTTACACAAATCGAAGATCTCATCACCCAGCAAGTCAATCTACTTATTGTCAATCCTGTTGATTCCGACGCCGTAGGAACTGCAATTATTGCGGCCAATGATGCAGGCATACCGGTTATTACCGTCACCAGACCTTCAAATTCAGGTGAAGTGATTCAACATCTCGACATTGATAATAAAGAAGCCGGAATGCTGGATGCCGAACAGCTTATCGCCGACTTGGGAGGAGAAGGTAAAGTAGCCATACTTGAAGGCATCGCAGGTGCACCTTCTGCTAACGACAGGCAAGCAGGCTTTGTTGATAAACTGGAAGTAGACGCTCCTGAGATTGAAATCACCACTTCATTGACTGCAAACTATTCAAGAGAAGAAGGCGCAACTGTCGCCGAGGATATACTTCAATCCAACCCTGAATTAGATGCAATCTATGCACATAATGATGAGATGGCCCTCGGAGCCGTACGTGCAGTAACAGCTGCAGGTCGAAAAGATGAAATCAAAATTTATGGTATCGATGCCACGGCTGATGCCATAGAAGCATTAAAAACAGGTGAAATGGCAGCTACAGTTCAACAGCAACCGGATGTACAAATTCGCACAGCTTTGGAAAGTGCATTAAAAGTACTTAATGGTGAATCTGTAGAGTCTTTAATCAACATTCCTCTGAAACTATTAACCAAAGATAATGTAGAATAAAAACCATAACTGCCCGTTTATCTGATTTTAATTGAAAGCATGATAATTGGTTCCCCCATCTATGTCCAATTTATCATGCTTTCTCTATTGATTAAAAGTATGCTTCTATCATAGTCCATAGTCAGCATCTCGGTTTTGACTATGCGAACAGTTTTTTTCCTGGTGTGATCACAGAAGATGCTTATTCCAGCTCTCCAGTTTTAATAATATCCACATTAACATTGACATTTATTTTTGCATTATTAATAAAGCTCTCCATGTCCATCTTCTCCAATTCATTGCGCCATTTTGCAGCAGCGAACCTTGTGATATCAATGCAGTCAACTTTATATTTGGATTGCATTTTATTGATAAACTCATCACATTTTTTTTCAAGATTCTTTTTTATTGAATTTTCGATCTTTTCTATTTCACTATGATTCTCTGTTAAAGGTTCTTTCTGAAAAAATTCAACCATACTACCTTTAATGCTAATATCTATATTGAAAATATACCGGTCTTCTATTCTTTTGACTTTCACTTTACGAGAATGATGCATAACACGTATACTGCCGGCTTCATGTCCCTTACCGTAGAATGGCATAAAGCCTTTTGCTTCATTTCCTCTCAAAAAAGACAAGGTCTGTGCTTCATCCACATTTGTTTTAGCAATCAGTTGATCCCCTTTTAAAATACCTACGCCGTCAATAGCAACGCCATTGTCAATAGGCTTCAAAACAGGTATAATGACATTCACATCCCTGCAATAGAAAGATACTGATAATTCGTGCAGAGTAAGATTCGTAATCAAGCTATCCTTTGGTGCATTTTTCAACAAATCCACTATATATTTTCCCGTGTTTGAATAGTTTGTAATTTTTTTATCAAATAGGCCCTTCACTTCTCCTTCAGCAATTGCCACATATATGTTTAGTTTAACCTGAGGGTTACGCAGAAGAATGTCACAATAATCCGAAAAACCTTTTTTTGCCAGATCTTCTCCGTAAACAGCCGCTTGCAGCATGCCAAAAATCAATGTCTGGGGTGTTCTTAATGCCCGCTCCGTCCTCGATCCCCCTATTGTTGTAGAATAGGTCGTTCCAACGGTTGCACTGGAAACAGCATCTGGCTCAAAGATAGGAAACACACCAGAAACAACAAGTTCAGGTAAATAATCAGCTTCATCATTCCCCTTTATATCATAGCCTCCGACTATAGGTATGAATATTCCTTCAATATCTTGGGAGTCCCAGCATCCACACAGTATAAAGGTTAACAAACAAAAAAACATAAAAAACACATTACTTTTTTTCAATGGCTCTGACCTCTCTTTTAAAAATAGATACCGTTAAAAGAATAATAGGATATCCGATACCTATTACAAAAAAACCATATCCTGAATAAGTAGCGATTCTAAAAACCTGATTAATATTTTGCGGAATAATCGCTATAAAAAATATGCACACCCCTGATATAATACAAACCAAAGGAAAACGATTTTCTTTAAGACCTAAAATCTGCAATATGGAGTATGCAGAAGCAAAAGAAAAGTTTATTGCAGGTCTCACTGCTAAAGCAATCCACAACAGAAGAAATAATAGATCCAGCCTTTCAATAATAGGTACGTCAACGATTTTATAAAGCAGTATAGGCGGCCAGATAATTTTTTGAAGCATACTTGCTCCGAAAACCACGATGCATATAGCTGTCACCAGTGTATATATAAACGCTGTTATACACATAGCCGCAGTGCCATACTTCAGAATTTTATCTTTTTCCGTCACCATAGAATAATACACAAAGGTTACTTCGACACTTGCATAAGAAAAAGCTGTTTTCATAAAAGCTTTCAGGATTTTTTTTGCCCCTGCCTCGCCTATTGGAAATATATTTGTATAATAGCCTTCTGAAAGCGACGGCAACATTAGAAGAATGCTAAGAATTAAGAAAATAAAAATGAATTCATTAAACCTCCCAATATATTGAGCCCCTCCTTTTATTGCATATACAACAAACAGCATATATATGGACATAATGACGATTACAGGAGTATGTGTTAAAAGAAATAAACTGGTTATTTCAGAAAAAATCCGTATAGATAATGCCGCAATGAAAAATGTATAGATAACAAATCCTATAGTAAATATTATTGCCATCCATTTCCCGGCGAGCCTTTCAGTTATTTCATAAATAGTAAGGTCGGGATATTTTTTGCATACCTTTACTATGAGAACCAAAGACAACAGTGCGGAAAACACTCCCATAAGAACAGCAATCCAGCCGTCCTGCAAAGCTTCTGAACCAGCTTCCCGCGGTAGGCTGAAAATACCCGAGCCTATGGCTGAACCGATAAGTATGAACATATATTGTCTTGGTGTTATTTTAAATTTTATTTGATTTGTCATTTCTAAATATCCTTTTCATTTTACTTTGCCTAACAGGATTATTATTAGGTATAGACTCAGGTCTTTTCCTAAAATCGAATATCCATTTATGGGCTAATGAATCTTTCAAATCTGATAATATCAACGGTCCATACGGTGCAAAATAAGGCACTCCCATGCTTTCCTGGTATATCAGATGCATAATGAGAAACAGCCAAGCAATAGAAAATCCAAAAATTCCGAATGTCGCTGCTGCTATTATAAAACCTATCCTTAAATACCTGACAGTAAAAACCATACAGGTATTAGGTATAGAGAAGGTGCTGATTGCAGTAATCGTTATGACAATAATAACGGCAGGGCTGGCAAGGCTGGCCGAAATAATAGCCTGCCCTAAAATAATACCGGCAACGACTCCGATTGTCTGCCCGATATTTCCCGGCATACGCAAACCAGCTTCATAGATGATATAGATAATAATATCAAGTATCAGCACTTCAAACACAGCAGGAAAAGGGACTTCACTCCTTGTTTTCGCTATAGGTACCAGCAAATCATAAGGAACCAGTTCCTGTCTAAAGCTTATAATTGAAATATAAAGAGCAGGAAGAGATACGGCGCTAAAAAAAGCAATATACCTAATAATCCTTGTCATAGTGCCTATCTGAGGTTTTGAATAGTAATCTTCTGCAGCCTGGAGCATTTCTTCGAAAATCGCCGGGTAACACACCGCCAGGGGAGATTGATTTGCTATTATTACGGCCCTTCCTTCCAAAAGTTCTGCAACGGCAATATCCGCTCTTTCTATTTCCCTGTAAAATGGAAATGTCGAATTAGGATTATCCTCTATTAATTGATTGATCTGGCCAATCGAAAGTATTCCGTCAATATTAATTGATTTCAGACGTTCCCGAACTTTGTCTATTATCTCCTCTTTTGCAATATCTTTAATATATAGAATTGCAACATCTGTACGTGTTCTTTTACCAATAATCATCTTTTCAACTGCAAGATTTGGATCTCTGAGTTTTCTCCGAATCAGTGCTATGTTTGTAGTCAGATCCTCTATAAACCCTTCCCTCGGTCCGCATATTGTCTTATCGGTAAGTGGCTCATCAAGTGCTCTCGTTGCGCCTCCATGAATATTCATTACTAAAACCTTAGACACATTATCAATCAATAAGACAACATGTCCGTCAAAAATGCTTTGAACCGTTTCCATGAGCATATTCTGTTTTTGTATCTGCCCTACTGATATTAATCTGTTTTTTATTTGTTTCAGCAAACCTTTATTTACATCTTCCATAGGTTCACCGGCTTTTCTTTGTGTCATCAATGGCTTTATGATATCTTCATTCAGAAACTGTGTATCAATTACTCCTTCCATATAAATAATAACTGCCTTAGTGAACCGATGACTTCCTAAATGAAAAGATCGCACGATAATATCTCTGCTGTCCTTTATATAGGCTTGCAGCATCTGCATTTTACCTTCAATATCCGGCGGAAGACTTATACTCTTATCCCCCGACTCTCGTTTATTATTTAAAGGCATTCGTTTAATAGAGAAAAATCTTTTAAATTTACTCATTTCTTTCCCTTGTTCTCCCTTTTATACTGTTACTATTAGTATGTAAGTTCCGGGTGTCCATTATTCAATGATAACGCATCTTTTCAAATGGTCCTTCATCCCTTATAATAATATCTTTTAAAAATTGAAATTTTCGTATTGACAGATTATATTTTAAGTTATATAGTTAGTTGTATAAGTAATTAACTATATAACTACTGAACTTGGAGGCGATTCCATGCTGCTTGATTTTAATAGCGAAAAACCCATATACCTTCAGTTGGCAGAGACCCTTGAAGATGATATTTTAAAGGGTATATTTGAAGAGGAGACACAGATTCCTTCTACGACTGAAATCTCCATAAACTTCAAAATCAACCCCGCCACAGCCGGAAAAGGTGTCAATCTCCTTGTAGGTGAAGGAATCTTATACAAAAAACGAGGGGTTGGTATGTTTGTATGTTCTGAGGCAAAGGAAAAAATATTTGAAAAGAGAAAGAAAGCATTTTACCATAATTATATCGTGACACTATTATCCGAAGCTGAAAAATTGAATATTCATAAGGAAGAAATCATCCAAATGATTAAGAAAGGAGCAGGATTGAATGAGTAAAATTGAAATAACAAACTTAACAAAATTTTATGGAAAAAATATGGCTCTCGATAACCTCTCTCTCAATATTAATGAAAATAAGATATACGGCCTGTTAGGTCGAAACGGGGCCGGAAAAACAACACTGCTGAATCTTGTGACAAATAAAATATTTCCTACTCAAGGTGAAATAAAAGTTGACTCAGAATCAGTATCTGAAAATGAAAATGCCCTAAGAAAGATTTACTACATGACAGAAAAAAATCTTTATCCCGAAACTATGAAAGTTAGAGATATCATTAAATGGAGTGGTGAATTCTATCCGGATATGAATTCTTCCCTTGCTCTTCAACTTTCAGAAAAATTTGATCTTAATTTGAATAAAAAATTCAATGGCTTGTCCACCGGATATGCTTCCATATTAAAAATCATTCTGACTTTGTCCTCCAATGCAGAGATACTGCTTTTTGATGAACCCACACTGGGCTTGGATGCAAACCACCGCGATATGTTTTACAAGGAACTCATCCATCATTACGGTGATACACCTAAAACAATTATTTTGTCTACCCACCTAATAGAAGAAATCGCCGATATCATTGAAGAAGTGATAATTATAAAGAATGGTAAACTGGTTATTAAAGATACAACAGAAAGCCTATTGTCTTCAGGATATACCATCTCCGGAAAAGCCGAAGATGTAGATGCGTTTATACAGAACAAAAAAGTAATAGGAACGGATGCCATAGGTAAATTTAAATATGCTTATGTTATTGGTACACCCCCTTCAAAAGGTAGTTTTCAGGTAGATGCATCCGAGCTGGAAATAACTAAACTGGATTTGCAGAAGCTGTTTATACAGCTTACCAACTCTTACGAGGAGGTGGCAATATGAAAACTCTAAAAATTGCTAAATATCAAATAAGCGAAGCAAAAAAAGCCTTAATGATCTATTATCTGATTATTATTGCAATTGCCTTCATGATGTCTGTTTTCATGATTCGATTAGGCAGCGGAACAGAAAATGTATCCTTTGGAGGTCTTGATTTTGCATCTGTTATATTTATATTTGTGTTCGGTATTACAAGCTTCAGTGATAACTTCAAATTTATGCAAGCTAATAATATTACAAGAAACCATTTCTTCCAGGGATTTGTTATCGGCATTTTTCCCATAACAGCATTTATGGCTGCACTTGATATCCTCATTAACCGCATCACAAATATATTTCTTGGTATCAGCAATTCATTGTTCGCACAGATATACCTCAGGCAGGGTAACCTCGCATGGGTAAATCTAAATATCATCAATATTATAAATAGCTTTATCTGGTCCTTTGCAGTACTGTCTTTTTTCGCCATGTTGGGATATTTTATATCACTTGTTTATTACAGAAGCAATATGATAACTAAAATTGCGGTCTCTGTTTCACCCCTCATCATAGTAAGTGTATTAGGCTATTTAAATGGTATAACCAATGGTGCGGTTTCCAATATAGTCACAGATTTTTTCAGGCTCATAGGGGGCTTCAAACACGGATACAACCCTTATATTGCAGTACTCACCATGTCAGTTGCTTTTATTATCTTCGGTTTATTCAGCTTTCTCCTGATTCGAAAAGCCTCTGTAAAGGAATGAATTCTTATGAAAGAAGGTTTTGCAAGCCAAAACCTTCTTTTATTTAGAGTTAGAATATAAGTATAAGTGAGAGTGTGAGTATAAGTATGAGCTTCAGTAAAGTACAAGTGTAATCTTTTATCTGTTATACATTATCTCTATTTTATTTAATTTATCTCCTGTCCCCTGTTTTCTTATTATAGTGTTGTCCCTTTATCTTATTGGGTATATAATAAAAAAGAATAGAGAAATTGAAAGGGATGATGTTATGCAATTATGGTTTATATTATCTTTGGTCTTTGCAGTACTGATTGCTTTATTTGCAGTTTTAAATTCTGATGATGTCGTCATCAATCTTATTTTTACTCAATTACCCACAAAACAATCTGTCGTCATTTTAGGTTCTGCAGCCATCGGCGCTATTATAGCAGCGTTTTTAGGTATATTTAAAAGGTTAAAATCTTCTTTTAAAACCAGGGAGCTTAAAATTCAAGTAAAAGAATTGGAAGAAAAAATTCAAGAACTTACCAATGAAAAATCTTCAGAAAAAGTACCTGAAGCATCTTCAGAATCAGCTGAAACGGATACCGAAAAAAAAGATGAAAGCAATATGATATAAATATAAAAAAGTTACAATAAAACAGGCTGTTGAAAAACTCATTGCATCAGTTAAAAATGAAAATATAGGTTTTAGAAAGGAATTTAAATAGATCATATGAAAATGTTTTTAAGCGATAATAATTCAGGAGTACATCCTATAATCCTGGATGCCGTCTCCAAATGCAATAAGGAACATGCATACCCATATGGTGATGACACTTATACGACAAAAGCCATATCAAAGTTCAAAGAAGTATTCGAAACAGATGTAGATGTTTATTTTGTCGGAACCGGTACTGCTGCCAATGTTATTTCCCTCGGAAGCTTCGTACGACCTTTTGAAGGTGTGATCTGCCCGGATTCGGCTCATATCAATGTAGATGAATGCGGCGCTTTTGAAAAATTCAGCGGCAGTAAACTGATGTATGTTCCCAATAGAAATGGGAAAATTACTCCGGAAGATATAGAAATATTCTTTTCCTCTCTGGGAGATGAGCATCAAACTCAACCAAGAATAGTATCTATCTCTCAGATCACCGAATTGGGAACACTGTACACGTTGGAAGAGCTCCGTGAAATAGCAGAATTTGCTCATGAAAACAACTTGCTTCTTCATGTGGATGGAGCAAGAGTTTCTAATGCAGCAGCATCTTTGAACGTGAGTTTAAAGGAAATGATTGTTGATACGGGGGTCGACCTTCTATCCTTCGGAGGTACAAAAAATGGCATGTTAATGGGAGAAGCCATCATCTCAATAAAACCGGATATAAGCAAACATCTCAAATTTATGCGGAAGCAGGGTATGCATTTGATTTCTAAGATGCGTTACATATCTTGTCAGTTTATTCCTTATCTTGAAGATAACTTGTGGTTGGAAAACGCACAACATGCCAATAAAATGGCATCTCTTTTATCATCTCAAATTGAAAAAATACCACAATTAGAATTGCTGCTTCCAACAGAAGGCAATATGATTTTTGCTAAGGTCCCGGAATCCTGGGTTAAACCACTAAAAGAAAAATACGATTTCTATCTGATGGACGAAAAAGAAAGCATAGTCAGATGGGTAACTTCTTTTGATACAACAGAAGAAGAAATTAATGATTTCTTTAATGAAATAAAAAATTTATCATCTAAATAACAAGACCTCCCAAGGAGTTACTTATACTTATACTTCCACTTATACTTACATCAATTATTCCAATTCATTAATGATTACTTCATCCAGCCCATCTGTCTCTTCAAAATGGACTTCAACCACTTCACTTTTTGAAGTAGGGACATTTTTTCCTACAAAATCAGGTTTTATGGGCAGTTCCTTATGCCCTCTGTCTATTAGCACTGCCAATAGTATGGCACTTGGTCTCCCATAGTCAATAATAGCGTCCATAGCAGCTCGTACAGTCCGTCCGGTATAAATAACATCATCTACCAAGACAATTACTTTTCCATTAATATCTGAAGTCAAAATCGTATTATTTACAATAGGATTATAGTCAATTTTTTCGAGATCGTCTCTATACAGAGTTATATCAAGAATACTGACATTCAAACTTTTTCCTTCAAATTCTTTTATTTTTGCTGCAATTCTCCTGGCAATAGGAACTCCTCTGGTTTTTATTCCAACTAAAACAAGATTCTCCATTCCTTTATTTTTCTCCAGTATTTCATGAGAAATTCTTGTTATAGCACGCTTTATAGATTGATCGTCTAATATCTTTGTTTTAAACTTCAAATGTTCCACCTTCTTCCTTAAACCAATGTCAAGATCTTAATTGTTATTGCTTTTTATTATACTTATAGCTTCAAGAAAATGACAAGGTAAATCGCTGTCAAACTCCATATACCTTTTAGTTGACGGGTGTATAAAGCCTAATATTTTTGCATGTAGTATTTGCCCTTCGATTTTATATTTTGGCTTTTTCGGTCCATACACCAAATCCCCAAGAAGAGGATGATGAATATAGGCCATATGTACTCTGATCTGATGTGTTCTTCCCGTTTCAAGCCGTGCCTGTATATGGGTAAAGTTCCCATATCTTTCTACTACTTGATAATGAGTAACTGCTTCTTTTGAATTCAAATCCGTAACAGCCATCTTCAGTCTGTTGGTCGGATGCCTGCCAATAGGTTTATTAATGGTTCCTTGATCATCTATAATATTACCATAAGCAACAGCGTTATATACACGTTTAATATCATGAACTTTAAACTGCTCTGCTAAAAAATTATGTGCTCTGTCATTTTTTGCTACCACAAGAAGTCCACTTGTATCTTTGTCAATTCTATGAACAATTCCCGGACGAATGATTCCATTTATTGTAGATAAGTTTTTACAATGGAATAGAAGTGCATTTACCATAGTCCCTGAATAATTTCCAACAGCAGGATGCACTACCATTCCTTTGGGTTTATTAATAACAATGACATCTTCATCTTCATAAACGACCTCCAATGGTATATCTTCGGCATCTACTTCGAGTTTTTCCGGTTCAGGTGAATGAATTACCATTTTATCATTTGATTTCACTTTATACTTTTTCAGCTTTACAACAGATCCGTTTATTTCTAAAAAGCCTTTTTCAATTAATTTTTGAATGTAGCTTCTTGAAAATTCTTCAACATTAGAAGCCAAAAAAACATCAAGCCTCTCTCCCTGGTCTGTCTCGTCTGCTGAAAGTTCGTATGTATTATAGTCTCTCATCCTTACCATCTGCTTTTCCTTTTTTCGGTTCAACCCATAAAATATAAAGACCAAGAAGGAGTGTACCGGTTACAATACTTACATCTGCAATGTTAAATACCGGCCATATCCTGAAATCGAAAAAATCAATAACATACCCCAATCGAATGCGGTCTGTTAAATTTCCCATAGCACCTGCAACAATTAAGCTCAAACTATATGAAAACATCATATTATTCTGTTTATAATATCTAATCAAAATATAGAAAATGATGATAACGGCGATACTGCTTATAGCAACGAAAAGTCCTCTTTGGTTTTGAAGAATACTAAATGCCGCACCATAATTCTGTGTATATGTAATATGAAAAAAGCGCTCTATTACCGGGGTGGACTCATATAAACTCATATTGGAAATTATTAAATACTTGCTTATCTGGTCTAAAACTATAATCAAAGCTATAATGATAAAATGCAATTTCTACTCACCCCATATCTTACAAGCGCAGAATAATTCTCAAAAATGCTACAAAGTATCATCAAACAATTCCGTACTGATACCGTTAAATCTTTCAAGCTCAGATTCTAAAAGATTTTTATATCGTGTAATAAAAATATTAATTCTATTTTTTGTTTCGTCATATTCTTCAAAAACCTTTTCAGTTGAGGTCTTTGCTTCTTTTACAATTCTTTCGGCATCCAGCTCGGCATTTTTAATAAGTAATTCTGCTCTTTTCTCGGCGCTTACGGAAATATCACTCATTAATTGCTTTGCTGTTTCAATAGTTTCGGCAATAGAATTTTCTTGTTCTTTATAGTCCTGCAATGTCTTTTCCATTTTATTAAGCTTTTCTTTCAGTGAATGGTTCTCTTCAATCACCTTTTCATAATCCAACGTCAGTAAGTCTAAAAAACTGTCTACTTCATCCTCTTTATAACCTCTGATACCTTTTGGAAATTCTTTATTCTGAATATCTAAAGGTGTTATCACTGAACATCCGTCCTTTCAATTATATAAATATATTTTATTAATGTCCCTTTAATCTAAATAAGAATTCCTAAAATGATATTCCGAATAAAAATCAGAACTAATATAGCAATCATTGGAGAAACATCTATTCCTGATCTGCCGATTCCTGTTCTGGATAACAAATTTCTAAAAGGAGCAAGTATAGGCTCTGTTAACTGTACTAAAATAACATAATATTTGTTATATGGATTCCTGATAACCCATGATAGTATTATACGGGCAAAGATTAAATAATAAACAACAGAAAACAATAAATCAATAGTCTTGACGATCATCCACATAATATTCTACCTCCATCTATTTTTTCCATGGATTAAACTGATCCTTAGAAAGAAAACTTTCTATATTTCCGGATATATCCACATTTTCTGGTGCAAACAAGAAAATATTATTAGCCACTTTCTGAACATTGCCGTCTAATGCATATACTGCGCCACTAATAAAATCAAATATTTTTCTTGCTAAATCACTATCCACTTTTTCCAAATTTAAAATAACAGGTTTTCGACTCTTTAAATTGTCAACTATTTTGGGGCACTCATCAAAACTTTTAGGTTCTAATAGTATCAGTTTCATTTGATTCTTTGAATGAAAATTTAAGACCCGATTGTCACCCATCTCTTTTGGTTGCGCAGAAGAAATGTTGTATTCTCTAACAGGACGCCTGCCTTCCGTTTGTTTTTCCTCTATCTCTTCACTTTCAAGACCGACAAGTAATTTCATTTTATCAAAAAAGCCTTCTCCCACTTAATTCCCTCCATCTATGCTTTATTTCTTGCTCCGAAGATAGCTGTACCGATTCTAACCATATTGGCACCCTCTTCAATTGCAATTTCAAAATCATTTGTCATCCCCATGGATAAATATTTCATGTCCTGATTACGCAAATTAGATTTTTTATATGTGTCAAATAGTTCTTTCATTTTCCTGAAATAGATTCTTACATTCTCTGGGTTTTCTTCTAATGGCGCAACAGTCATCAGTCCTTTTACCTGAATATGGTTGTACTCTTTTATACTATCCAAGAATGAATCTAACTCTTCCGGCTTTAATCCGAATTTACTATCTTCATCTGCAATATTGACCTGAACTAAAACATCCATGACAAGATGATGCTGTCCTGCTCTTTTATTAATCTCCTTTGCAAGTTTTAAACTATCAACGGAATGAATCATTTTTACTTTATCGATTATATATTTTACTTTATTGGTTTGCAAATGTCCTATCATGTGCCAGCGTACCGGTATTACTTCATTGTACTTATTTAGAATCTCCTGCACTCTGTTTTCGCCTATATCGGTTATGCCAGAGTGTATAGCTTCATTTATCTCTGCAGGACTGCGGGTTTTTGTAACACCAATTAAAGTAATTATATCGGAAGAATCTTTTGACTTTACAGCACTATTTTGAATTTTTTCTTTAATATCAAGTATATTTTCTCTAATACCTCCCATGATTATTCACTCCTGTAAATCATCTATTTTTCGTTTTGCATTTCTCAAGACCTCATCATATAAGTCGATGGTCTTAACTTTTTCCAAACCCTCCTCTGTTTCAATATAATAATATCCACTCTCTATGATTGTCTTATTTTCATAACTTCCTATAACCTTTACAGGTCTAAAAATGTATTTTCCGTTTATATCTACAATATAAACGCCTATCTGGCCATCTACCTCTACTATGCTGTCATTGTCTAATTTGATTCCTTCATAATTTGCTACAATGATCTCCGTATCTATCTTTCTCAATTTCCAGAATTCAGGATAGTAATGCTTTATTTCTATTAAAACCAGATTTCCATTATCCTCTTTTATAATATCATAAATCTTTCCTTTAGTCTGCCCATTGGGAAAATTTAAAAACACCGTATCCCCTTTTATATACTTGTCTGCCTTGCTTGAATCTACCCAAGCAGCAACATACCAAGTAGCCCCATTGATAATTTTATACAACGGTTCATTTGGTAATACTTTTTCTCTGACAGTATCCTGCCCAGTCATATCCATGTTTTCTAATTCATCCTTATTTAATAGATACATATTGGCAGGAGTGAAAACACTTTCGTATCCGTCAATGTAGTAACTAATGCAGCCGGAATTCTCGGTAATATAAGCAGCAACTGATTGATTCAAGATATTCTCAAGTTGTCCTTTCTCCTGCTTCAATACTTCCATACTATTATCTTTCAACCCTGTATTATTCAGAATAATATTCTTTTTATCAATAAGTCTCTTTATCTTTTCTTCAACTTTTCGAACTTGGGAAAGATCCCCTTTTTCCTTTGATGCCCTGATTTCTCCAATATGAGAATCAATCAGGTCGTCAATTTTTTTGATGTCATTTTCAAATATACTTTCACCATTTTTGATTCTTTCAATTCTTTGATTGATAACTTCCAGTTTGTTTTCTGCTGAGGGGTCGATATTTCGCATATCTACACGCAAGATTTCCGTATCTTTTCTGACTCTTTCGCCTTCGGATATATTGTAATGTATTGTACCCTCAACACTTGAAAAAACCACCGCTTCATCTCTTATAATATAACACTCTATGTGATCCAAAATTTGTATGGAATCATATGTGACTATCCTTGTTCTTTGAAAAGTTTCTCCAATATTTGGAACAAAATATATTAAAATAAATAACGAAATGACAGAGATTATAAATAGTGATGTCATAAACTTTTTGAATTTTGATCGTTTCTTTTTGTTCATTTTTAACACCTCAGGATGAAAACCTATAACATTTTATATTCTTTAATTTTTATATTTTACCTTCTTAAAATAAACGAAAGTTTAAAAATATTATTCTAAATATGTTTTGGAAATACAAAAAAAAACAGACTACTATCGTAGTCTTAAATGCTTCTCAAAAATTTCCCATACCGGCTTATAATTTTTATTTTTTTTATTCTATTTGTACAGACTTCAACAAGGTTACTGCTTTCTGCTACGATAATGGTTTTTTTTCTAATATTGGCACCAATGACCAAGCCCTTAATGCAGCTTAAATTATTCCTATATATTTTTATCTCATCCCCTGACATTATTTTGACATTTCCTATTGAAAAATTACGAGCATCTACACTGTCTATATCCTTTTGAGATAGATTTCTGTTATTCAGGATAATCATATTCCTGGACAGGTATATTTTTTCCCTCACAGTAGCAGCAACAAAGCCAATAATACAGCTTATTAACAGAACAGCCGATATTGTAATCAAAATTTCCAGAAACATAGCTTCTCCTCATTGAATTTTATTTAGCATTTTCATCTTAAACAGCTCTACGACTCCCACCGATGGGACTCCCTTCATTATACAATTCTTTCTTGATGATTTTCAACCGTTTATATGATAATGCAAATAAAATTTCCTTTACCGTCGTTAATTATTCGCTGAAGCGTTTTCTGCATCTTAACTCTTACATTGTCCGGCATGCTCACAAGTTTGCTCTGCATCTGTTCAGTAACCAGCTCATTGAGTGATTTCCCAAAAATATTTGTTCCCCATATTTTGGAAGGATCCGTTTCAAATTCCTGCAAAAGATATTTTACTAAATCTTCGCTTTGTTTTTCACTGCCCACTACAGGTGCCACTTCAGTAAAAATATCTGTTCGGATAATATGCATAGAAGGCGCTTTTGCTTTTAATCTTACACCAAACCGGCTCCCTTGTTTGTATATTTCGGGATCCTCCAGCTCCATATCAGTATAATCCGGGGGCACCATACCATAACCTGTTTCTTTAACCTGAATTAAAGCTTCTTTCATTTTATCGTATTCCTTCTTTGCATAAGCAAAATCTTTAATCATTTCAAAAAACTGATAATCACCTTTAACCTCATATCCCGTTATTTCTTCTAGAACTTGATAGAATAACTCTTCCCCCGTATCTATTCCCACTTCAACCAATCCTGATCCAAGATTTACGCTGTTTATTTGACTTTCTTTTATTATCTCCATCTCTTTGAAACACTGTACACTATTCTTTACATCTCTTATGCTGGCAATATCGTTGCTCCATTCACGTATTTTTTCAATAAGGTTTTCTTTTATCCAATGTTCTTTACCCAATCCGTCTGTCCATCCGGGCAGTTTGAAGTTGACTTGGCTTATTGGAAATTCAAACAAAACATTTTCTAATATATGATTTACGGTACTTATATTCATTCTGGCACAATTAGCAGTAATAACAGGCACTCCATATTTTTCTTCAATGTCTTTTTTTAGCTCAATTGCTCGCTCTGATTCTGGAAATATGGAATTCAAAACGATAATAAAAGGTTTGTTTAATTCCTTCAATTCCTTAACGACTCTTTCTTCTGCCTGTATATAATTATTTCTTTCTATCTCGGCTATCGAGCCATCTGTAGTGATAACAAGACCTATCGTAGAATGATCCGAAATGACTTTACGTGTTCCTATTTCTGCTGCTTCTTCAAATGGAATATCCGACTCATTCCATGGTGTATTCACCATTCTTGGCTTGCCATCTTCCATATGCCCTATTGCACCAGGCACCATGTATCCAACACAGTCAACCAATCTGACTTTGAATTTTGAATTCTCAGAGAGGGTCACTTCTACAGCCTCGTTGGGTACAAACTTTGGTTCTGTCGTCATAATCGTTTTTCCTGCCCCACTTTGAGGCATTTCATCCTTTACTCTTTCCTTTACATAAACATTTTCCACGTTTGGGATAACCAGTAAATCCATAAACCTTTTAATGAAAGTTGATTTTCCTGTACGAACAGGACCTACAACACCTATATAGATATCCCCTTGTGTTCTTTCTGTAATATTTTCATATATATTCAGATGGTCCATTCTGTCCCTCCTTTTAAAATGGTATTTTAACATTACATCTATATGAGTAAATTTACTTTAATATTCTTAAAAGCAATAAAAAAGTCGTCCATTATGGACAAACTTGCAAACAAAAAAATTTATGAATTAGGATTTATGATTTAAGATTTAATGGTAGTCTTGCAATGCAAAACTACCACCCTCTAACGCATAACTTAC